>JBAVJG010000616.1:0-10020 GCA_049687655.1 Anaerolineales bacterium
CCTCGTCATTCGGAAGACTTGTCTTCTTCATGTTCTCTCCGATCCTTCGTTATTATTTTTCTATAAGATACAGCCCAACTATTCATGAGAGCGTATGGGAGAAAAAAACTTTTTCTTTTTGTCAAAAATGGGTGCTTATGAGGAATAAGACTTCCTCTTATCACCGCTGGAATGGTATTTGAACTGCAATTTTTCTGTATAATACCCTTATTCTTACGATATTCAACACCTTGAGAAAACTATACAACAATAATCCTCTGAAAGCAAGAGACTACTCCACGTTCTCCAACAGGGTAGGGTAGCCCTCAAAAGCCCATTGGATTTTTGATTCTGTTCTGATATCCGAATAGTAAAAGGCGGAGGCTCATGATCAGAACTAGTGCAGGCGAACCAAGGCAGAAATGACAGCAGGCGAAACCTGCTTATGATTGACAGCCAATTCATGGATAGCAACATAGCCAGACAAATAGGCTTTGTGAACACCTCGGTATGGACGCAGGAAGTTGCGCAAGCCTGTCCAACCGCCTTCGTTGGAGTTGACATGCACTTCTCGGATACCATCTCCATCATCATCGCGTGCCCATTCGTTCTTTCCATGGCACACCGTGTGACGTATACGCTTCAGGCGATTGTAACTGTCATATTCATCCGTATAGAGTGTGGCTTCCGCTTGGGTGAAGCGCTCCACGAAAGGACAGAGCGTCTTGCCTTGAGTATTCTTCAAGACACGAATTCGCACTTGACGAGTTTCTCGGCCAATCACGGCACAAACCGGTGGACGATCATTTTCGTAAGTGCCCCGTCCACGCCGTTTGTTCGCTCTACAGCGAGGCGGATCGTGTGGATTAGCGTGCCATTCTCCTTTTTTCCCCGGCGTTCTGGAACATTTCGTCGGTTTCGACTTCCAGATCGCTCAAGGGTTCGCTCGTTTGTTCACGTTCGGCGTTGGCTTGCAACAGGTGCCGAACTTCCGTAGCCGTTGTGCGGCTGATCTTCAACTCACGCGCCAATTTCGCTGAAGATTTGCCTTGTAGCACTCCTCGAAGGAACAGGACGGTTTGCTCTGGCGTAAAATATCTGCCTTCAAACACCGTTCCACTGTACAAATTGTATATGCCTCGACATACTTTGCATCGATACACATCCAAGTCACTCTTTTTTGTCTTGCGAAACCAGTTCGCCTGGTCATGACTAGCCTGGCAATGCAGACATTTCAACCCGTCTGGATGGAAATATTCTTCCAACCATTCTAAACAGGCTTCGCGATCCATCAGTTCTGCAATTGGAAAATCCATGCTGCATATTTTACCCAATCACTTGTACTAATCATGAGCCTTACTCTTTATATATGAAACGATGGGGAAAGGTATCCCCCTTTTTGGATAGTCACTGATAGCACAATCGGGTAGAATTTTCATATATTCAATCATATCGAGGCAGTATGCAAAAAATCGCCATATTAGGTATCGGACAAACCAAGGTAGATGAACACTGGGATAAATCCCTAAAGGAATTGGGCGGGGAAGCCTGCTTTGCTGCCATGCAAGATGCAAACATGAACAAAGTAGATGCGCTCTTTGTAGGCAATATGCTTTCCCCGCTGATAGACGGTCAAAACCAACTGGGCACGTTTTTCTCAGACTGGATCGGACTGTGGCAGCACGAAGCTATCAAAGTGGAAGCAGCCTGCGGATCTGGGGCAGCAGCGCTTAGGGCCGGTTTGATGGCAGTCGCTTCGGGGGAGGTCGACTCTGCTATGGTGCTCGGTGTCGAAAAAATGACCGACAAGGCCGGGCATGATGTCACCGCGGCCTTGGCCACCGCCGCTGATGCGGATTACGAAGTGGAGCAGGGGGTCTCCTTCGTGGGCATCAATGCGTTGGTGATGCGCCGTTATATGCACGAGTTCGGCTGGCAGCACGCCGATTTCGCGCCCTTCTCCATCAACGCGCACGCCAACGCCATGCACAATCCAAATGCGCGCCTGCACATGGAAATCACGACGCAACAATTTGAAAAATCGAACATGGTGTCGACACCCATCAATCTACTGGATGCTTCACCGATCGGGGACGGGGCCGCGGCTGTGATCATTGTCCCGGCCGAGAAAGTGAATTCTGTCCCTGGGCGGCCTCGCGTCGTTCTTTCCGGGTCCGCATCTGCCACCGATACGATAGCAGTCCACAGTCGAAAGGATCCGCTCTTTCTGTCGGCAGCCCACGCATCCGCCAAACGTGCATATGACATGGCAAGCGTCACTCCCGATGACATTGACGTATTCGAACTGCACGATGCCTTCTCGATCATGACAGCGCTCTCGCTGGAAGCCAGCGGGTTCGCCGATCGCGGCCAGGGCCCGCGACTCGGCCTGGATAACGAGATCAGGCCGGACAGTCGTATACCCGTCTGCACGCGTGGCGGATTGAAAGCCCGTGGACACCCGGTCGGTGCAACAGGGATGTATCAGATCGTGGAGGTCGTCCAGCAGTTACGCGGCGAGTGCGGTAAGACCCAGGTCGATGACGCAAAAATCGGTATGGCGCAGAACATAGGCGGCAGTGGAGCAACGGTACTGACCCACATTTTGATGGCTGAATAGAATGACATTACAGAATTACAAACCATTTCTAATGAAAAAATGTTGATTTTGCACTAAAATTAACCTATACTAGGAACAATCACTACCTCTTGCATATTTTCCTGAATTAATATTTAGCAATTTCGCCTCAATATTCAGGATAGCAATTCAAATATTTACGCAGCACTTTACAGTCGTAGATTATAGGAAAGGAGTCGATATGAGTGAGCGCAGAAATATAGAACGGAAAGAGTTTTCCTATTACATGCGACTTATTGATAATGACACACAGGATCTCATCGGGCATCTGGTGGACATCAGTTCAGGCGGTTTCAAGTTAGATAGTCAGACACCTATTCCTGTCAGTAAAGATTTCCGTCTTCGAATGGAACTCACTAGCGAAGTAGCGGACAAGCCAACCATGACTTTCATTGCGCGCAGCAAGTGGTGCGAGATCGACCCCCTTGATCCTTTTGTTTATAATGTTGGGTTTCAAATGATCAATATCTCTCCGGGCGATCTGAATATTATCAAACGCATGATGGAGAAGTACGGAAAAAAGATCAATGATAAGCGCATCGATAAGCGGCGTTCCAATCTCTGGTAAGTAATCTTCCTTATGTATTCTGTATCCAGTGAACTCCCACAACCTCGGTTGTGGGAGTTTCTCGTTGCGGCATTTTCTCAATTGACATACAATTGTCCCATGCAGCATTTCCTACAATGGGTCATCCGCCTCATTATCAATCTGATCGCACGTGTGGATATTCAAGGATTTGAAAATATCCCAAAAGATGGTGGATTTGTGATTGCTACGAATCACCTTGGTCGGCTGGATGTCTCCATGCTTTTTTATGCACTTGAAGGTGATTTCATTCTGCCAGTAGCAGAGAAGTACGAACACCACTGGCTATTTGGTCCCATTGGAAATGCAATGGGTGGCATCTGGTTGGACCGTTTCAATGCAGACGTGCGTTCTGTCCGCGAGATCCTGGCGCGTATGAAGGAGGGAGGCATCCTGGTCATTGCGCCGGAGGGAACGCGTTCGAAGAGTGAGGCGATGAACGAGGGGAAGCCCGGCGTGGCCTATCTGGCAATGAAATCCGGGCTACCTATCGTGCCCATCGCGCTGACAGGTACTGAAGACCGCTTGGTGATTGACCGGCTTAAACATCTCAAAAAATCGGAAATAGGAATTGTCATCGGAGAACCCTTCAATTTGTCACCGTTCAAAGGGAAAGATCGGGACGCAATCTTAAAGCAATATACCGACGAAATTATGTGCCGCATCGGCGCTTTGCTGCCAGAGAAGTATCGTGGAGTCTACGCGGACCATCCTCGACTGAAAGAACTGTTAACCTGACCCATCAAAAATCATGCGCTACATCCTTCGTACCCTGATACGTTTCCTCTTCAACCTCATCGCCCATGTGGATGTAAGCGGCTATGAACATGTGCCTGAAGAAGGAAATTTCGTCATTGCTACCAACCACTTAGGGATTATCGATGCGCCCATGGCTTTCTATGCGCTCGACCGCTGGGATCTGTTCGTCCTGATCGCCAATAAATGGGAGAAAAATCGCTTCTTCAAGTGGCTTGGCAAGTACTTCAATTTCATCTACATCGACCGTTATAATCCGGATATCAAAGCCCTGCGCAAAGTCATGACTTTGATGGACGAGGGCAACAACCTTGTCATCGCCCCCGAAGGGACTCGCAGCCGGACCGGGGCGCTGATCGAGGGCAAACCAGGTGTCAGCTACCTGGCAACGCGCCTGGGTCAGCCCATCGTTCCGGTAGCAATCGCGGGCACGGAAGATAAGGTCATATTTGGCAATCTCAAACGATTGCGGCGCAGCCATATCACGCTGACAGCAGGGCCAGCCTTCACGCTACCACCCTTACCGAGAAAGAACCGGGATGAAATTCTAAAACAATACACGGATGAAATCATGTGCCGAATAGCGGTGATGCTGCCAGAGAAATATTGGGGAGTGTACAAGGATCATTCGAGGCTAAATGAACTATTGCAGGACTTACGCAGCCAAATGAGAGAACCCCGAAAATAAGGGGGGTGTGCTACGCACACCCCCCTTATTTTCGGTAACCTTTTGCGAAATGCGTAAGTCCTATATTGAAAAAATAATATATGGAAGAACGGAAACGAGGGTTTATATTATGAATTCAAGCGTTTCAAAAAATAAAGCAAATTCGGTGATTTTGCGCCCGGTTAATCGCGATAACTGGCGCGAAGTTGCCAAGCTTGAAGTAACCGAGTCACAACGAGAGTTTGTGGCCGAGCCTTCCTATTATCTGGCACTGTGCAGCTACGGAGAGCTCTGGCAACCGCTCGCGATTTATTTGGGAGAGCAGATGATTGGCTTCCTGATGTGGGCTGTTGATTCCGACGATGGAAGTTGTTGGTTGGGAGGCATCTTGATCGACAAAAATTATCAGCAGCGAGGCTATGGTCGACAGGCAATACAAGAAGCAATTAAAATGCTGGCAGACAAACACGGATACCAAAACTTTGCGCTTTCATACTCACCTGACAACACAGCAAAGCATCTTTACCATAAGCTTGGCTTTACGGAAACGGATGAATGGGAGGACGACGAAGTCGTGGCACGTCTGTCTCTTGCCAAGTAATACAATAGAAAACAATTGTCCCCTGTATCGTATTTTCTACAGGGGAAAAATTCCTTGAATAGCTACCGATTAGTTTGGGTCATTAGTTCAAATTCCCCATCCAGGTGCAAATAATATGTCTCAACATCCAAATCCGGGAACAGGGCTTCGATCTTGCGTTTAGCTTCATCCAGATCGGATTTGTGCCGGTCATAGTTGCCTGCGTCTCCATAAGCGCCACAGTCCTCGTGATTGATGAGTGTTACTTTTTTAATCTTGTGCAATTTGTCGGATATCTCAACCTGTTTCAATATCGTCTCGATATCAAATACACCACCAGCTAACGAAACACGATTATAGTTATCGTGGCCAAAATGTTTTTGCAACCAAGGGTCGATATATTTTTGAAAACGGAAATCAATACAATGGACGACTACCGCATCTGTAACATTTTTTATCATGCATCCTCAGCCTTCGAATTATAGAATCTCACCTTCCCCGCACCTCAAAAACTGCCCTCCACCTCGCTTCCCCAGCCACTGTTCGTTATCCACAATCAACTCTCCTCGCAGAAAAACCTTTTCAGGGTAACCCACCAACTCCCAGCCTTCGTACAGGTTGTAATCCGTGCGGTGTCGGGCGTGCGCCACGCCGTATTTTACTTTCTTCTCGGGATCCCAGATGACGATATCCGCATCCGAGCCGGGCAGCAGTGCACCTTTGCGCGGGTACAGGCCGAAGATCTTGGCCGGGTTGGTGGCATTCAGGGCCACAAACTGGTTGGGAGTCATCTTGCCAGCTCGTACACCATAGGTCCACATGATGGGCAGGCGGTCGCCCACGCCGGGCAGGCCGTTGGGGATTTTGGTGAAATCGTTCTCGCCCAGTTCTTTGCCGGGGATAGCGATTTGCTCCCCTTCATATTCAATCGGCTTGGTTCCATCGAAGAAAAATGCGCAATGGTCGGTGCCAATGGTTTGTATACTACCATCCGCAAGCCCTTCCCACAGACGAGCATTGTCAGCCTCCGTGCGCATGGGCGGCGAGCAAATCCACTTGGCGCCATCGGGACGCCGCAAATGGTCGATGGTGAAGAATAGATATTGCGGACAGGTCTCGCCCATGACTTTGACGCCATGCTCGCGAGCATATTTCAACATATCGACTTCACCCGCCGCATTCATATGGACAATATACAGCGGCGCATCCGCCACGGAAGCCATGCCTGCCACCCTTAAACCAGCCTCCGCTGCACCCCAGGCCGGTCTCGTTAACGCATGCCATTCAGGAGAAGTGTTTCCCGCCGCTAGCGCTTCGGGGATGAGTTCCTCAATCACATCACCGTTTTCCGCATGGAGCATGACCAACATGCCGTTCTCTTTGGCTATCCGCAGCGCCTTGAAAATACTGCCATCCTCCAGGCGCAAACGTCCGTTGTAGGCGGTGAAAACTTTCATGGTGGTGATACCCATCTGCACCAGCATGGGGATATCAATAGCTACCTGCTCATCGAAGTGCGTCAGGTTCATGTGGAAGCCATAATCAATAGCCGCTTTTTGGGCTTTTTCGAGCCACACGTCCACTGAATACTTGAACCCTTGCGGTTCCTGCACAACGAAGTCCATCACGGTGGTCGTGCCGCCAAAGGCCGCTGCTTTATGACCGGTGTAATGGTCATCCGAGGAGACAGTGTCGAACATCTCCAGGTCGAAGTGAGTATGCGCGTCCACGCCACCGGGTAGGACCAGCTTGTTCGAAGCCTCAACAGGCTCAGCGTCCGGGACTTGAAGCGTCTGACCAATCTCCACGATCTTTCCCCCTTCGATGAGGATATCTGCTTGAAAAGTTTCGGAAGCAGTAATGAGTGTCCCGTTTTTAATGAGTTTCTTCATTCTTCCTTCTCCAAAGGCATGAAGCCTTTTCCAAAGATACTTTGCGCCGGTGAAACGATCACAAATGCGTTTGGATCCGCTTCCGCAACCAGGGCTTTCATTTGCGATACTTCTGTAACTGTTAGAGCAACCAGCAAGACAGCATGCTCCTTGCCCGTATAAGCGCCGTGGCTAGAAACGACCGTTGCACCCCGGTTCATGTTTCTCGTAATTGCATCTGAAACCTGGTCGGGGCGATCTGTAATAATGAAGGTCAATAATTGCTTGCGCCTCTGGCTCGCCGGCCTGAACCAGGCTTTCGGTTTCAAGCCTCGTTTCCCCGCTTCAGTGATCGATGAAAGAAAATCGGCAGGCAAGCCTTCAAAACGCGGCAGAACTTCTCCGGAAGAACGTTGCAGTCCAACTGTAGCCATGGCAATGATAAAAACAGTAACGAATAATATCAATGAGCTAATTAGAATCCACTCCCCTCTTATTGGCCCAATGCTTGCACGTCTAAGCACATCTTCAAAAGAAGTTGCCATAATCGGAAACAGAGTCAATTTTGCCATCCACGCTGAACCGACAACAACGTATATCCACAAATAATTGCGGCGCAAACGGCGCCCGAATGCTTCCCAATTCGAAATCGGGAAATGCGGCAACAACAAATTCTCGGCCAGCGCCTCCGCCCAATCCGGAGAAGGATGGAAGGGCGGAACCAGCATAGCAGCAAAGAAATCCGTTTCCATCAAGCGTATTCGTGAGCTCCAAAGTTCATAATATCGGTAACGACGGGTTTCAATCAACAAGAAGATAGTAACCAGTAATAAATTGAGCATCAACACAATATGGCTGATCGCTGAACCGGTGAATGCCAATGAAATCGATGCCCCCGTGGTGACCACCGCCCAGTTGGTAGTTGTATCTAATCTCTGTCGCCAAACGTTGGCACGAGTCACTTCGGCGCGGAATAAATGCACCATCGCGGTCGTAAACTCGCTAGCCTTCAGCTGGTAACCGCGATAGGTCCAGACCGGCTCCGTAGAGGCTTTTGAATTTTCATCCTGTTCTTTATCTACCATTCATCCTCATTTTCGATATAGTCTGCCTGCAATTCTTTTATTCCCAGTAATGCAATCAATACGGCCGGGTCAATATCTTCCGGCATGTCCACTTTGTATTGCTGATGTTGTTTCGCGCGCTCACGCAGGGATTTCCACAACAAAGCTCGCTCGTCGGAATGGACAACCAGGTCGTTCAAGGTCTGCGCCTTGAGCAGATACTCCCCGGTTGTGTACAGGAAGGTCAACCTGCGCCACTTTTCTGCGACGATAGGCCTGTTGAGGGGTTCTAATGGCCCGATCTGTACCTTGAAGTATTCTTCGTTCGCGCGCGGATGGTCCGCTTCGTCTTTGAGCAGTTCGGCGCGTGTGGCTAACTCATTCCCGCGCACTGGAGCAACGAACTCGATCCGCCCGCCGCGCTCGGCGAAACTTCCGGGCTGGTAAAAAGCCAGATAGTCCACGGCCACAACTTTAGGCGCGGTACGGAGCGGGATACGGTACCAGCCCAGCAGGCGGGCGATTTCCATATCCCGTGGAGCAGGTACAAGACAGACGAGAGCCAAATCCGTTGGAGAAATCATACCTATATTATAGTCGCAAGGTACTCAGTTCCCATCTCAAGCGGCCTTGTCAGTATTACAAGATTCCATTCAAAAACGGGAGCGTGTGCTCCCGTTTTTGACCCTTTATTCAACCGGCGCAGTCGGACTGACCTTGCGTATCTTCGCAATAATTTTCTCTTTTTCAGCCTTGTTGCTGGCTTCGGCCAGTTGGGCACGCAGTTTCTTGAGTTTATCTTTGCGATGCCGCCGACGTTTAATTTCGCGTTTGCGCTCACTTGCCATATGTACCTCCTGTTTTGACTTTTTCGCTTCGGAAATTATACAGTTCGCAAAAGGTACTGAAAATAAGGGGAGCGGGCGATCGCCCGCTCCCCTTATTTTGGGCCTCTCCTATTAAACTGCGTAACTTCTAACTATTTTATAGAATGAGTGGCAGGAATTGTCAAGGCGAGCCGCTACATGTTCAATTACATCAGACCAACTTCTTGATTGAACTCCACGATCAACTCGTCGATCTCGCCAACCTGTTCCTGGACAACTTCCCAGTAGTTGGGCTGGTACCACATCTCCTGGATCTCTTCGTAGGTTTTGCCTTGCTGCTCGACCCAGGTGAAGTATTTCAGGTTGTGTACCCGGCGGCGGTCAGTATAGCGCAATTCGAGCAGGTTGTCGGTGGATTGTCCGTGCAGGTAGTGAGCGAAGTCAGCGGCGGCATCCCGTTCGCTGTATTCGCCAAACTCCTGGTGCATTTCGTGCAGACGCGAACGGTAAAGTTCCATCGAGTCGGTCAACACGGTCAGCATAATGTCGTTCTCACCCATCTCGTAGTATTTGGCGGCCTTGATAGCTGACAGTACATTCGATATACCGGAGAAGCCCATCAGGTCCAGCTGGCCGACGATCTCTTCAGGCACGCCCTGTTCCACCAGGAAGGCGCGTCCGCTCTCTTCGTTGAACAGGCGGCTTAGATTGACTACGGCGTTGTCGTCAATGGCGACAACCATATCGGTGTTTTTGCTATTGTGGATCCAGGGCACGTGCTTGTCACCGATGCCCTCGATACGGTGCGCGCCAAATCCGTTTTCGAGCAAGGTCGGGCATTGCAAAGCTTCGCTGGCGACGATCTTGCTGTCGGGGAAAAGCTGCTTCATGTAATCACCGCTGGCAATCGTCCCGGCTGAACCGGTGGCGGAGGCCAGGCCTCGGTAACGGTCATTCGGACCCATGACTTGTTGCAATACTTCTTCCATGGCGTGACCGGTCACTTCGTAATGCCATAGATAGTTGCCAAACTCATCGAACTGGTTGAAGAT
>JBAVJG010000617.1:0-2704 GCA_049687655.1 Anaerolineales bacterium
CGATAAATACTTTGGATGCGTATTTATTGACTTCCTCGACGTATTTGGGGGAGGTGTCCGGTAGGACGGAGTGGGTCTAATAACGCCCTCGCTCCAACACTACATCGGGGTTGGGTAAATCCGCATCCCTAGCCGGGAAGACCTGCACGGCGCAGGCTTTGAATTCAGGGATCTTGGCCTGCGGGTCGAGCGCATCGATGGTCAGCAGGTTGGCGGCGGCTTCGGCGAAGTGCCAGGGCAGGAAGACCACGCCAACGGTGGTTTTCTCTGTCACAGAGGCGCGCACTACAATCTCGCCACGCCGTGAAGTGACTTTGACGGCCATACCCTCGCTGATGCCGTGCAGCTCGGCGTCGGCGGGGTGGATTTCGACCCGTGCTTCGGGGTAGAGCGTGTTCAACTGCGAGTGACGAGTCATCGTGCCGCCGTGCCAGTGCTCGAGCACGCGCCCGGTGGTCAGGATGAAGGGATACTCGTCGTCCACAGGCTCGACGGCCGGGACGTAATCGAGCGGAGTGAACTTACCCCGTCCGCGCGGGAAGGACTCGGCAAACAGGAAGGGCGTGCCGGGGTGATCCTTGTCCCAGACGGGGTATTGCAGGCCGGTCTTCTCGATGCGTTCGTAGGTCACGCCCGCGAAATCAGGCACCACCGAGGCCATCTCGGCGAAGATTTCTTCGGGGTTTGAATAATCCCATTTAACGGTATCACGCCCGAGCCGGGATTCGATGCGTTGGGCCAGGTCGCAGATGATCTCCCAATCGGCGTGCGACTGTCCGCGCGGGGGATGTGCCTGCCGCACGCGCTGGACACGCCGGTCCGTGTTGGTGAAGGTGCCGTCCTTTTCGGCGAAAGGCGTGGCCGGCAGGAAGACGTCCGCAAACGCTCCGGATTCGTTGATGAACAGGTCCTGGGAGACCAGGAATTCCAACTCCTGCATGTGCTTGCGAGTCTCGTTCAGGTTAGGCTCGGACATCATCGGGTTCTCACCCATGATGAAGAGCGCGCGCACGCCGCCGGGATGGGCGTGGGTCAGAATTTCGGTGGTGGTCAGGCCGAGTTCCCGGCTCAGGCCACCGGGCTCGATGTTCCAGGCGGCTTCCCATTTTTTGGCGTTGTCTTCCTCGCTGACCAGCATGTAGCCGGGATAGTGGAAGGGCATGGCGCCCATGTCAGAGGCGCCCTGGACGTTGTTCTGCCCGCGCAGGGGGTTGAGACCGGTACCCTTACGCCCGATGTTTCCGGTCAGGAAGGCCAGATGGATGAGCGCCAGCGCGCTGGCCGTGCCATGCGAAAGCTGCGAGATGCCCATGCCCCAGTAGATGGCGCCGTTCTCGGCCTGCGCATACAGGCGAGCAGCCTTACGGATGTCGTCAGCGGGGACGCCTGAAATCTCTTCGGCGTATTCGGGGGTGAACTTTTCGAGACTCTCTACGAAATCTTCGTAACCTTCGGTGCGGTTCCTGATGAACTCGTGGTCCACCAAATCTTCCTTGACGATGACGTGCGCCATAGCTGTCAGCAGCGGGACATTGGTGCCCGGTTTGAGCGGCAGCCACAACTCGGCAAAGTCGACCAGGTCGATGCGGCGCGGGTCCACCACGATCAGCCTGGCGTCGTGCTCGCGGATGGCCTTTTTCATCTGAAGCGCGATGATGGGATGGTTCTCGCTGGTATTCGAGCCGACCACCATCAGCACGTCGTTGTGGACCACCTCGCTGGCCGTATTGGACATGGCTGAGGAACCCAGCGCCTGCTGGAGCGCTACCACACTGCCTGCATGACACAGACGGGTGCAATGGTCCACATTGTTGGTGCGGAACAGCGCCCGGAACATCTTCTGCAGAAGGTAGTTGTCTTCATTGGTAGCCTTGGCGCAGCAGTACACAGACATGGCGTCCGAGCCATCACGCTGGTAGATTTCAACCAGCCGGTCAGCAACATAATCCAGGGCTTCATCCCAGGTGGCTTCACGCCACTCGTCACGGTCGAAGGCTTGCGTGCGCTCGCCCGGTTTCTGCGGCGTCTTACGGATCAATGGCGTAGTGACCCGTTTAGGATGGTAAACGTAGTCATAGCCAAAACGCCCCTTGACACACAGGTTGCCCTGGTTGACAACCGCATCAAAGGGTGAGGTCACTTTGAAGATGTAATCATCCTTGACGTGAACCTGTAAATTGCAGCCTACGCCGCAGTAGGGGCAGGTGGTGGAAACAACTCGGTCTGCTTTTATCATAAGCTTCTCCTCAAACCTATCCCCCCAACCCCCTTCCCTGCGAGGGAAGGGGGTGCCCGAAGGGCGGGGGTTAGGTCTGGTTCAGTTTTTCTAAAATCAATCTCAAAACACCTTGAATATTATTGTTCACTTCATCATTCATCACACGTAAAATGCGGAAACCGCGTGAAACCAAATGAGCATCTCGCTCGGCGTCTTGTTCCTTCAGTGCTTCGTGAATGCTACCATCGACTTCGACGATCAGGCTGGCTGCGTGACAATAAAAATCAACGATAAATCCATCGATCACTTGCTGTCGGCGGAAGTGCCAGCCAGCGAGTTTATTCGTCCGCAACTCATGCCAGAGAAGCGTTTCTTCCGGTGTCATATTCTTGCGCAATTCCTTGGCATGCTGACGTTTTTCGGATGTGATTTTCTGGCCGATAACTGTGTTTCTAACGGGCATTGTTTCTTACCTATCCCCCTGGC
>JBAVJG010000618.1:0-2581 GCA_049687655.1 Anaerolineales bacterium
ATGCAATCTATCCTGAATCCCGGCGACGAGGTACTGATCTCCGACCCGACCTGGGCAACACACGTCAACATGGCCACCATGCTACGCGGACGAGTTGTCCGCGTGCCTGCGCCGCCTGAAAACGGATTCATCCCGCCCATCAAAGCCTGGGAACGGGCGCTTACATCGCGCACGCGCGTCATCGTGCTGAATTATCCCTCTAACCCGACTGGAACCTATCCATCGCGGGAGTACATGATCCAGTTGCAGGATTTCGCCGCCGCACATAATCTGTGGGTCGTCAGCGACGAGGTTTATGAGAACCTGTACTACGGCGAGAAACCGAGCTCGGCTGGCGCAATTCCCGGCGCAAAAGAACGGAGCTTGCTGGTCAATAGCCTGTCCAAAACCTATGCAATGACCGGCTGGCGGGTGGGCTATCTGGCCGCGCCAAGTCAGGTGATCAAGAACGCGCTCAAAGCCGGGCAGAATTCCATTACCTGCGTAGCGCCGTTTGTACAAGAAGCGGCAGCCTTCGCCTTGAGCGATGAGAGCATACAGACTGCTGCAGCGGACATGCGTGCCGCCTATGCTCGTCGCCGTGAGATTGTGCTGGAAATAGCGCGTGGTTATGATAAGTCGTCCGTCCGTGTGTCGCCGCCGATGGGTGCCTTTTATTTCTTCCTCGATTTCCGTGCCTTGCAGATGCCCTCGCTCGAAATCTGTGAGCGGATTTTGGAAGAGGCTGGTGTGGGACTCGTTCCCGGCTCAGCTTTCGGACAGGGTGGCGAGGGATTCGTGCGTATGACGATTGCTGCTTCGGATAATAATATTGAAGCAGGGTTCAGGAAGATTTTGGAGTGGGCGGAAAAACAGTAATTTTGAATCGAATTTCCTTTCGGACGGTAAAGTATAATCTCGCCATTCATCCCCTCCAAAAATAAGAGGCTCATCTGTGCGTGCACTGCTCAAAAATGAATGGACCATTTTTATTATTGCCCTGGCTGCCAGTATTTTGGCAGCTATTCTTACGTTCGCATCTGCCAATGCGGTTTTGGTCTTTTTGATCAGTGCGCTTGCGCTGGCAATATTGGCCTCTGTGGTAGGACAGGCCACCGAGCAGCTTGGCAATTATATGGGGCCCGGCGCAACCGGAGTCTTACAATCCGCAATTGGCAATCTGCCGGAATTATTCGTCAGTTTCTTCGCTTTACAAGCAGGATTGGTGACGGTTGTCCAGTTCGCCCTGGTTGGTTCTATTTTGGCGAATAGCTTGCTCGTGCTGGGATTGGCTTTTGTGATCGGCGGAGTCAAGAACGGCACCCAAAAATTCATGTCCGAAATTCCGCGCGCCATTGTTATGTTGATGGTTTTGGCCGTTTCCGCATTGGTATTTCCCACACTCGCACATTCGTTGCATACACCCGCCGAAGCGCACGAAGAAGCATTAAGCATCACGAGCGCACTTGTATTGTTGGTTCTATTTGTTGCCAATATCCCACTATCTTTGCAAGGCGGACCGCTCATCGACGCCGTTCAGCATGAAGCTCACGAAAACAAGCCCTGGGCTTTGCCGCGCGTGGTCACGGTGTTGGTCCTGGCAGGTGTCGCTGCAGCGCTGGTCTCTGACTGGTTCGTGGAAGCCCTTGAACCGGCGATAGAGACGTTGCACATCTCGCAGGCGTTTGCCGGCCTGGTGGTGGTCGCGATTGCGGGGAACGCGGTGGAGAATGTGGTCGGGATTCAGCTTGCAATCAAGAACAAAGTAGACTATGCCATCAGCGTCATCATGAACAGTTCGCTACAGGTCGCTCTGGGACTGACCCCGATCCTGGTTTTGCTCTCATACTTTTTCACTCCCGTACCTTTGACTCTCGTCCTGCCACCGTTGCTGGTCCTGGCGCTCGGGTTGTCTGCCATGTTGAGCGCTCTGATTGTCTATGACGGTGAATCGAACTGGCTGGAGGGTCTGGCTTTGATGGGACTCTATGTAATCGTCGCAGTTTCCTTTTGGTGGGGATGATCAGTGGCCAGTAAACAGTGTTCAGTGACCAGTTTTTCCGGCAAAGTAGAGCCGCTCGGAACAACAGGGAGCAATGATTTGTGATTGAAGCGTTTTGATAGAGGATATTTCCGATCTAATCAAAAAGGGTTGCCTGTACTGTAGGAGGATGAATGATGAGAGTCGCATTTCAAGGTGAAGCAGGGGCTTATAGTGAGGAAGCAGGCTTCGGGTATTTCGAAGCGCCGGAGATGATACCCGAAGAGTCGTTTGAGGCCGTTTTCGCGGCGGTCGTTTCGGGAGAGTGCCAGGCTGGTTTGATCCCCATTGAAAATTCGCTGGCGGGCAGCATCCACCAGAACTATGACCTGTTACTGCGCCACGAACTGCACATTGTAGGCGAGTATTTCCTGCGCGTGCGTCATTGCCTGATCGGCTTTCCGGGCGTCACGCTGGCCGACATTTCGCGCGTCATCAGCCATCCCCAGGCGCTGGGACAATGTGCTGGCTACCTGCGCGAGTTGGGCGTCAAAACCGAGCCGGTCTACGACACTGCGGGAAGCGTCAAGATGCTCAAGGGGAGCGGCGAGCGTACCAAGG
>JBAVJG010000619.1:0-5008 GCA_049687655.1 Anaerolineales bacterium
GCATATTGGTTTATGAACGGGTAGGCTGTAAGAACCCTAGATATACGGAGACTGATTTGAAGATACTCATTGCTGGTCTGGGCTCTATTGGCAGAAGGCACTTCCGCAACTTGATCGCACTCGGCCAAACCGACCTCGTCCTCCTTCGCACGCGCAAAGCTACCCTGCCCGATGACGAGCTGACGGGCTATCCAGTCGAAACCAACATCCAGGACGCTCTGCAAAAGCACAAGCCTGATGCCGTTGTGGTTGCCAATCCTACCTCCCTGCACCTCGAAATCGCCATCCCCGCTGCTGAAGCAGGCTGTCACATCCTGATCGAGAAGCCCATCTCACACTCGCTGAATGGCCTCGATACGCTGCATAAAGCCGCTGAGAAAAACGGAATCCGTATCCTGGTCGGGTTTCAATTCCGCTATCATCCCACCCTCAACAAAGCCCGCGAACTCATTCACAGTGGCGTGCTCGGACAGGTACTCACCGCCCACGCGCATTGGGGCGAATACCTGCCCAACTGGCATCCCTGGGAAGACTACCGCCAAAGCTACGCGGCCCGCGCTGACCTGGGCGGCGGCGTAATTGGCACGCTCACCCATCCGCTCGACTATCTGCGCTACCTGCTGGACGAGATCGACGCGCTGTGGTCGTTCAACGGTCATATCTCTCCGCTTGATCTGGACGTGGAAGATACAGCCGAGATCGGCCTGAAATTCGCCAGCGGCGCGATTGGCGGCGTGCACGTCAACTACGTGCAGCGACCGCCCGTGCATCGATTGGAAATTGTCGGGACAAACGGGACGCTGCGCTGGGACAACGCGGACGGGATATTGCACTTCTATCAGATGCCGGCTCCCTTCGGTTCATACTCAGACGATCCGCCTGCTCCCGTTATGGAATCATTTTCCCTGCCCGAAGGTTTCGAACGCAACGATCTATTTCTGGCGCAGACTCGCCACTTCTTGAATGTCACGCGCGGGCAGGAAGAGCCTGTCTGCACGCTCAGGGACGGAATCCTTGTCCAGAAACTGGTGCAGGCCGCTCGCGAGTCCGAAGCGGATGGGCAAATAGTCACGTTGGCGTCGTGAGTTTCATGTCACAATAAAATTCTAAAATTCAACTACTGAATTTTGACAAAAAGTGCGCTATAATAGCGCCTTGTGTGTTATTCCACAGATAAAATTGCACAGTTCGCTGTGTTAGATAATAAGGAGAATTTGAATGTCAAAAGCTAATTTGATCCCTCCCTATGGAGGAAAACTGGTCAACCTATTTGTTGCAGGCGAAGAACGGGATGAATTGGTCGCCCAAGTGCCCGACTTGCCATCCATCAAGATTTCTATGCGCGCGCAATGTGACCTGGAACTGCTGGCGACCGGCGGTTTTTCACCGTTGGATCGCTTTATGGACAAGTCAACCTATGAACGCGTGTTGGACGAAATGCACATGGATGGCGGAGTATTCTGGCCCCTTCCTATCACGCTCACAGCTAATCCTGATGATTTGCCCAGAGTTGGTAGCAAGCTTGTCCTGAGGAACGCCCTGAACGAGCCCTTGGCCATCATGGGGCTGGAAGAAGTCTATTCCTGGAACGCTGAAAAAGAAGCACGCCTGGCTTATGGCAGCAACGATGCGCGCCATCCGATGATTTCAGAAATGGGACGTTGGGGCAAAGTATGTGTTTCAGGCGAACTGAAAGTAATCAACCTTCCCAAATACAATGATTTTGTAGAGTTACGCCGCACCCCAACTGAAGTGCGCGAAATGCTCGAAGCTATGGGACACGAGAATGTGGTCGCCTTTCAGACCCGCAATCCGCTGCATCGCATACATGAAGAATTGACCAAACGGGCGGCTGATAAGGTTGGCGGTAGTTTGCTAATTCATCCGGTAGTCGGTATGACCAAGCCTGGTGACGTGGATCACTACACCCGCGTCCGTATTTATAAAGCTCTGGTAGATAATTATTACGATAAAAACAGTACAGCCCTCAGCCTGTTGCCGCTTGCCATGCGCATGGCCGGGCCGAAAGAAGCTTTACTGCATGCCATCATCCGCCGTAACTATGGCGCCAATCATTTCATCGTAGGTCGTGACCATGCCGGTCCTGGTAATGACAGCAGTGGCAAACCCTTCTATGGTCCTTATGACGCGCAGGAATACATGATTCAACACGAATCCGAGATCGGCGTCAAGATGGTCCCGTTTGAGATGCTGGTTTACTTGCCAGACGAAGACCGCTACGTGGAAGTCAAGGATGTGCCCGAGGGTGCGAAGACCTTAAATATCTCCGGTACACAAGTGCGCGATGACTATCTCGCCGTGGGCAATTTGCTGCCTGAATGGTTTACACGCCCCGAAACGGCTGAGATCCTGCGACAGAGCTATCCGCCGCGCTACGAGCAGGGTTTCTGCATCTGGTTTACCGGTTTGTCTGGTTCGGGAAAGTCTGCTACCACCCAGGTTCTGACCGATTTGCTGCTCGAACGCGGAAAGAATCTGACCGTTCTGGATGGCGATGTTGTCCGCACTCATCTCTCCAAGGGATTGGGCTTCAGTGCCGAAGACCGCGATACCAACATTCTGCGTATTGGCTTTGTTGCGGGTGAACTCGTCCGCCATGGTGGTTCGGTGGTTTGCGCGGCTATCAGCCCTTATCGCAATGCTCGTAACGAAGCCCGTCAGATGGTTGGCGATAATTTCATCATGGTGCACATGGATACGCCTGTGGAGGTCTGTGAGCAACGCGACGTCAAGGGTCTATATGCCAAGGCTCGCCAGGCCATGGCTGATGGCAAACCGATGGGCTTCACCGGTGTTGACGATCCCTATGAAGAGCCGATTGATCCCGAAATTACGCTGGCAGGTGTCGGTGTGACGCCGGAAGAGAACGCCCGCCAGATCATCGCCTATCTTGAAGAACAGGGGTATTTGACGCCACAAGCCATTTAACCGGGAAATGCTCGCTTTTTCTCGAAAGATTCACCTCGACAAGCAGACCGCGGTCTTTTTCTTGATCCTCGGTCTGCTTGCCGCTGGTGGTATCTGGTTGCTGGCCTACAGCACGCCCTTCGGTCTGGGACTCAATGATGACTCGATCGCGTACATCGCCGGCGCGCGCAGCATCATGAATGGACAGGGCTATCGCGAGGCCTGGCTGGCCAGCAATGGCCCGGTCACGCACTTCCCGCCGGGATTTCCGGCCATTCTGGCTTTGATCGGATCTGTTACCGGTCTTGATCCCGTGCGTGGTGCTCGCGCGCTCAATGGTTTGTTGTTTGGACTGAACATTGCGCTGGCAGGTTGGGTTAGTTGGCGCATGGCCGGTTCGCGTATAGCGGGCATCCTTGTTGCTGCGTTGATCCTGTTAAATAGTTCACTTCTGTATATCCATTCCAGAGCGATGAGTGAACCGCTGTATATATTTTTGACGCTGCTTTCGTTCTTGTTACTGGATTATTATTTTGAGAATTCACAAAAAACTTGGCTGGTTGTGCTCGGTATTGTGCTGGGTTGGGCTTATCTGACGCGCTATGCGGCGTTATCGTTACTAGCGACCATGATGGCAGCCTTGCTTATTTTGCATGAGGGTTGGCGCAAGCGGCTGAAAAGCCTACTGATCCTGATCTTGAGCGCAATACCATGGATATTGGTCTGGTCTATTCGCAATCGGATGGAAGGTGGGAACCTCACTAACAGAGCGTTTGACTGGCACCCGATCACGCTCGAAAATTGGGATTTGGGGATAAAAACATTTGCTGATTTCCTGGCTCCACTGCAGTCTTTTCGAAGAGCGATTAAACAGATACCCGCATCATTTGAAGTTATCTTATTCGTGATTGGACTGAGTTTGCTCATCTGGGTACTTTATAAAGGCTGGCCGTATTTTTCTCGACCCGCTCGGGCAACCAGACCTGAAACTCTGTCATTTACAAATGCGCTGTATGTGATTGCATATATGTCCGTTTTGGTACTGGCCATGACCCTGTTCGACCCAGCTACCAAATTCCAGGTGCGTATCCTTTCGCCAACATTTGTATCACTTTACCTGTTGTTGATGGCCTTAGGGGTCTGGCTTTGGCGAAAAAAACACCCGATCTGGAAACCGATCATAATCATCTTTGTAGTGGGTTTGTTGGGAATGTTTGCAAGAGGCCAGGTGATTACAGTACAGGATTTTCGTAAAGGTGGTGATGTTTTTGCAGGTGAAAAATGGTATGCTTCCGAAGCGATTTTCGCTATCGAGCAACTGCCGCCGGATATACTTATTCTTACAAACGAGCCAGGTGTGGTGTATCTTTATACCGGTCGCCCAGCCGGTGTTTTGCCGAAAGAAGAGCCTGGAATCTCCGAGACCAAGCAGTCTGTTTTAGATGGGGAGGCCGTGATTGTTTTATTCCGTGTGAACAGGGTGGATGAGGCAACTTTTAATTATTATTATCAATTGGGTTGGGGCCTCTACCAGACAGATTTTAGCAACGCTTGGATGTTCAGCGCATTTCCAAAATAGGAGTTTTTCATGATCCAGGATAAGTTCAATCTTGAAGGACAGGTGGCCGTTGTCACTGGCGGGGCAGGGTTGCTTGGCAATGAGTTTTGCAGGACTCTCGCGGAAGCCGGTGCGGCGGTTGTAGTGGCGGATTTGAATGGGGAAGCGGCGGACAAAATTGCTGAAGAATTGACGGATGCCGGATACACAGCAGCAGGCTTCGGTCTGGAAGTGACTCGCCTCGAATCGACCCGTGAGCTTGCTTCCGTTACTGTGAGCAAATTCGGCCGCCTCGATATCCTCGCCAATAGCGCAGCCCTCGACCCCAAGTTTGACCCGGAGGCCGCGGCCAAAGGCATCGCCCCTGGCGCCTTTGAAGATTATCCACTCGAGCGGTGGAACGCGGCCCTCAACGTCAACCTGACGGGCATGTTCCTGGTCACACAGGCCTGCGTCCAGCCGATGTTGGAGCAGGGCGAAAAAGGCAGCATCATCAACATCTGCTCTACCTACGGGTTGAAT
>JBAVJG010000620.1:0-19328 GCA_049687655.1 Anaerolineales bacterium
CTCCCGATTTCGTTTAAGTATTGCTTACTGTGCAATCACTTCGAAGATCACGGCCTGGTCATCCCGGTAGACTTCTTTCAATCCGGGATCATCCCCAGCCACTTCCAGGAAATCTCCGTGATTTAGATCTGTATGGATGAATTGAGAGTCAAAGGTCCTGGCAATGATCTGTGATGGATTTTCTACATCTCCTTGTGTGATATCCACCCACAGATCATAGAGGTCGGCATCATATAGTTGAAGATACGTCGGGTCAAGACCGATCAGATAGGTGTTATGCGTGTTGTAATAGAACAGTCTCGGGAAGTCATCCCAATCGGTTTGGAAGACCTGTGAACCAGCAGGCGTATTCTTTTCGAGCCATAAGGAAGCATTTGCATACAGTCCATAAGGCTTTGAACGGTCTACAGCTGCCCGTGCAGAAGAGATCGACCCCACAATACCAAGGAGAATCACTAAGGATAACACCGTCACAGGAAGATAGCTCTGCAGCAGGGAAATCAATTGCGGCCGAAGAGTCGAAGTCGCTTGCGCAGGATCAGGCTTTGATGCGAGGAGAGGCGCCCAGGCGAAGGCTGCGAAGATCAGAGCAAACGGAGGGAAGTATTCCACAAAGCGTCGCGCCTGAAAGAGCATCAGACCGAAGAGCAGGGAAATGAACAATCCCAGCGCGGTCCTTGCGTCCATTTTGCGACTGGTAAGCCCAAGGGCAAGCGTGCCACTGGCGAAGGCAACCAGCGCCGGAAGCGAGTTATCTAAAAGCTGTTTCGTATCATATGGATACCACTCGTTCCCCACACGCACGGAGGTGGCATCGGCCAGTTTTGGCAGCATATGATGATAGGAGAAAATCAGGTTGTCCGGGAAATACGGATTGACGATCATCCCCAGAAGAATGCCGGCAGAGGTGTAAAGCAAGGGGCGGAATTCCAGGCGGTGCTCCGTCAGGGCGACCGCAATGAAATGTAGACCAGCCAGCGCAATCATCAGGGGGAAGGCATCGTACATCCAAACGTAAACGAAGCCAAGCACTGCCAGATGTTTGTACTTCCCTTCCAGAAGCCATGCGTAACCGAGCGCGAGCATCCCAAGAGAAAGTGACTGAGCCCGGGTGATGCTCATACGGAAGAGAAATGCGTCAGAGATTCCCAGCAACCCTAACGCCCAGAGCCAGGCGTGTGGAACGCGTTGGCGTTGGAAAAGGTACCAAACTGCCAGGAATGCGAAGCTCGCAAAGACGACGGCCGCCCATTTTGCACCTATCCGTAAATCACCAAATGTGAACGGGATCAGTGCGACATGGAACAGAAAATGATGATCGTAAAACGCATTCTCGTTCAGGATGCTCAAAGGCAGGAAAGGAAACGTCGGCTTGAGTCCTTCTGTGCGCATCAGCCAGGCCAGCTTGATGTGATAGAAGCCATCGTTATCCGGCAAATCCGGCGTGGCAAACTGGATCAGCGCCATGCCGAGAAGAAACAGAAGGAGGAGTGCTACCGGGAGAAGTCGTTTTCCCATCAGGACAGTCTGCCGGGTAGGATGAACCGGCATTCGTGGGAGTTCGAGAGCCTTTGACATGCTATTGGACCTGCCATTCCAGTTTGAATTTGCAATCTTTTTTATGAGATAGCCTGGAGGCTCATCGCCTTCCAGACTATCTGCTTGTAACCAGGGATAGACTTGGAGACTAGTCGTCGTTGCTATTATCGTCTCTGTCATCATCATCGCCGCCACCCTTGCCGCTGTTGTCGTCCTTCCCATTGTCGTCGTTCGATTTGCCGCCGTTATCATCGTTCGAATTATCGTCATTCGAGTTGCTGCCATGATCATCATTTGAATTATCGTCGTTCGAGTTACCGTTGCCATTATCATCATTGATATTACTGTCATTTATGTTGCCGTCATTGATATTGGCATCGTTGGTATTTGCATTGTTGATTGCCTCATTCGTGTTGCCCGCTGGGAAGGGAGTAAGCGTGGCCGCTTCCTGTGGTGTGGGGGATTCCACGCGCGTGACTGTGAGAGAACCGTTCGTGCTGACAAGGCCTTCCACTTTTATCCGATCACCGGCATTAAAAGGACCGTCGCGTACGACCGATTCGTCGACCGTCACCGTCGTGCCGCTGATGACCCACTGGTCTCCAGCGATGCTGTCCACGATCCCGATGAAAGCAACCGGCATCGCTTCCACTTTTTGGCTTGCACCCACAGCGGCAGGGGTCGCTGTGACGGCTACGGCGCTGCAGGCGCTCAAGACCAGCGTGGCTATCGTTAGAACAAAGGGGAGAAATCGAAGATTTTTCATGATCTGCCTTTCTTGGTTAGATTTGGTTATGAACATCTTAGCCGAATGGTTTTTCCACCACAACCTGCGTTGGTCTTAATTTCGAGCACCGGAAGTAGAAAACCGCTTAAGACTTTGGTCTTAAGCGGCATAAGCCCTTTGACCATTCAAAAAAGCAATTCCGTCCACTATAATGAAGGGACTATAGAGTGCCGCCTAAATATTTAGACTTGAACATTAGGATTTAGGCTACAGATTGCATTCAATAGTTTAACTACGCATGTGGTAGATGCGTAAGACAGGTGGTAAATCTCCTGGATAGAGAATATGCATGTCAATACGCTTTAAAACCTTCCTCAAACAAGCCACCCTGGCACGGCGCTTCATATTCGCCAGCCTGATCATTTTGATCGCAGGCATGGCGGGGATCGGCGTTTGGATCGGGAACGAAATCAAGAACGGGGTCATTCACCGTTCTGGCGCCACGACTGCCCTGTACGTGGACAGCTTCGTGGCACCCATCTTGCAGGAACTCGGCACCACCGGGACGCTCTCACTGGAACATCACGAGCAGTTAAGCAATTTGTTGCAGGACACACCATTGGGGCAGCAGATCGTCAGCTTCAAGGTCTGGGACCCCACAGGGAAGGTGGTTTACAGCACCGACGGAACCGCCGATCAAACGTTCCCGATCCGCGAGGGGTTAGCCCAAGCGATTCTTGGGCAGGTCAGTTCGGAGATCAGCCAGCTGGAGGCTGAGGAAAATGTTGCCCAGCGCGCCATCCGTTCGGAGCTCCTGGAGACCTACAGCCCTGTCCGCCTGAGTGGAACAAACCAGGTGATCGCGGTCGCGGAGTTCTATCAGACCGTCGACGCGCTCAACCGGGAGATCGCCGTGACGCAGCGCCGGAGCTGGCTTGTCGTGGGCACTGTGACGCTGTTCATCTACCTGCTGCTGGCCGGCTTCGTCCAGCGGGCAAGCGACACAATTGAGCGGCAACGGATGACGCTAAACGACCAGATCTCCCGCCTGACCGAGCTTCTTGCACAGAACGAGGAGCTGCATGACCGCGTACGCCGCGCGGCAGGGAGTGTGGCGACCCTGAATGAGCGTTTCCTGCGTCGAATTGGTTCCGAGCTGCATGACGGTCCCGCCCAGGACTTGGGACTGGCTCTCTTAAAGTTAGACGCGCTGATCGGTCGCTCGGAAGAAAGTCAGGTGACGCCTGGGTTTGTCGAGGAGTTGAACAGCATCGAATCCTCTCTTCAAAACGCTCAGAAGGAAGTGCGCGCCATCTCGAGCGGGCTGAGCCTGCCGGAACTGGCAGAGCTTTCCCTGCCCCAGACGATCATCCGAGCGGTCCGCGCCCATGAACGGCGAACCGGCAGCCGCGTCAATCTGGATGTGGCAATGCTGCCGGAGCAGGCAGCCCTCCCGGTTAAGATTACCGTCTACCGGGTGATCCAGGAATCGCTCAACAATTCCTATCGCCATGCAGGGGGAGCCAACCAGCAAATACGCGTATTTATGGGCGGAGATTTCCTGGCACTGGAAGTATCAGATGATGGTCCAGGCTTTGTACCCCAGCCCTCGGCAGCGTTCAATGGACACCTCGGGTTGGCAGGAATGCGAGAACGCGTGGAGAGCCTGGGCGGTACGTTTTCCGTACAGAGTGAGCCTGGGAAAGGAACGCAAGTGACGGCGCGTCTGGCCTTGCCCCACAGGGCGGAAGAAGGTGAAAATGAGCGATAGGATCCACGTTGTGATTGCAGATGACCACACATTATTTCGGGAAGGTCTGGCGGGAATCATCCGTGGGAACGAAGAATTTGAAGTTGTAGGGCAAGCTGGGACCATGCAGGAGGCTGTGCAACTGGCTCGCGACCTGCTGCCCGACATCATTCTTCTGGATATCGATATGCCAGGAGGCGGGCTGGAAGCCGCACGCATTGTCGCCGAGGAATGTCCGGTCACTCGCATCGTGATCCTGACATCATCCGAAGAGGATGATGATCTGATTAGCGCCTTGAAGATCGGAGCGAGAGCCTATATTTTGAAAGGCGTGGCTGCCCGCGAGTTGCTCCGCATTCTCCGCGCGGTCTCGGCTGGGGAAAGTTATGTACCGCCCATGTTGGCAGCCAGTCTATTACTCGAAATGCGAGAAGCTCAATCACAGCAAAAGCAAGCCACGAGTCCCCTGGACGAGCTGACCCCGCGCGAACGGGAAATTCTTGAAGGCTTGGCGGCCGGTCTCAGCAATAAGGAGATCGGAGAAAGGTTGTTTTTGTCTGAGAAAACAGTGAAGCATTACATGACGAACATTCTGCAGAAACTCCAGGTACGCAACCGGGTAGAGGCGGCGCTTCTCGCACAGAAGGAAATGAAGAAATCGTAACTAGCTACCGGACAGTTTCAAAAATGCGCCGTTGGTTGAGTACCGCAAAGCGGAGTACACCTGCACCGAACGCAGGTACGGTGTCGAAGCCAACAGTCCCTTGAAAAGTTTACGTTTGCGGTTTCGATACACTCTCAGCTACACCTGCACTTGCATGCGGTGCAAGTGTCGCTTCGAGCTACTCAACCACCGTCAAAAACAAAAGAGTCCGGTGGCAGAAGTCGCAACTAAAAATCTTTATAACAAGTGGGGAATTTCATGACATAAATCACCTGGCATCCTGCCAAAATCTCATTAGACCGTCTTTGCCTCATGCCCTATACTGATGCTATCCCTTGATGGGGAGTAGCCGCCCGCTGATTGCGGATGAACAGTCGACATACCGGACATTGTCCCGGCTGTTCAAGGGGCGTTCTCGTGCGAGACCATCATGCAGTTTGCATGGTGGTTTTCTTCAACAAGAGATTCTATGCAATTCATAACAATCACACTGATTTCAATTGGTTTGGCAATGGATGCGCTGGCGGTCTCACTGGGGATTGGGACTGCTGGACAAATCGCCCACCTGCGCGGAAAAATTCGGCTGGCTTTTCACTTCGGGATTTTTCAATCGCTAATGACGATTTTAGGTTGGTTGATTGGCGAAACCATAATTCAATTCGTAAAAGGTTTTGATCACTGGATCGCTTTTGCTCTCTTGGGATATGTTGGGATCAAGCTTATACATGCAGGTTTGAGCAGGGACGGTCGGGCATTTGAGCAGGATCCATCCACTGGCAGGATGCTGGTGATACTCTCGATCGCCACTAGTATCGATGCCTTTGCAGTTGGTTTAAGCATAGTCTTTCTGAAGGTTCCGGTCCTTCTATCAATCGCGATGATCGGCCTGATGGCTATGCTTTTGTCTGCCATCGGTCTGTTCACTGGAATGCGGCTAGGAGAGGTCTTTGGCAAGCGAATGGAAATCCTTGGAGGGTTGAGTTTGATCGGGATCGGTATCCGCGTGATGTTGACTCATCTTATTCCATAAACGGATCTTTCATGGGATCTCAGGTATTTTCGAACAAACAGGACGAATCTAAAGCAGGTTATTTTGACTTTACAAATGTTCTGAATTTACTAATGAAGCGTTGCTTATTGAAGCGGGTGGCATTCTCTGCGCATACTTTATTGGAAATATCTGCTCGATTAAATCTTTCGACTGCGGAAATCAAACTCTCTGGCACGTTTTCTTTAAAGAATAGTCCGGTTTGATTCTCGAGCACAATCTCCTGGGCTCCGCCGGCGCCAAATGCGATAACTGGGCAGCCGGCTGCCTGCGCTTCGACCATAGCAATACCGAAGTCTTCCTTGCCTGGACAAATATATGCCCTTGCCCGCTTGAGCAAATCCTCGACAACGGTATCAGGCTGAAATCCCAGAAAGCGAACGTTATCAGCAGCACGTCGCTCAAGCTTGGTTCGTTCTGGCCCCTCACCAACGATGATAAGGGGAAGCTTCAAACAGTTGAAGGCGTCTACCAGCAAATCGAGCTGTTTGTGTGGCACGAGCCGGGCTACGGTAATGAAGTAATTCTCCCGATCTGCACTTGGGGAAAAACGTTCGACCTCCACCGGGGGATAGATGACAGTCGACTCACGCTGGTAGGTTTGCCGAATCCAACCCGCAACCCAGCTACTGACGGCTGCAAACTTGTTTACACGGATCACAGAATCTAAATCCCATTCCCGGAACCGTTTGAAAATCCAGTCCAAGACCAATGACGAACGGCGCGGTTTCCCGTCCAGGCCAATGTAGCTCCAGGCGTAACGCATGGGTGTGAAGGTGTATGAGAGAAATTTCTGTCCATCGCAAGCCTTCACGCCATTTGCTACGGCGTAGCTGAATGACAGGATCGTTTCATAGGGATGCAAATCAAATCGCTCTATTGCAAAGGGCATGATAGGTAGGTATTTGCGGTATTGAGTACGCGCAAATGGCAGATGCTCGATAAAGGATGTCACGACCTGGTGCCGTGCGATTGGCGTATTCTCAAATTTATCCCGATTGTAGACCAGGGTGTAAATCGGCGCGTCAGGAAACAATTCCAATACAGTCATCAGCACTTTTTCTGCACCACCTAACCCCGGGAGGGCATCTATGACAATTGCTACTTTGGATGTTACCGACATTCTTTGAATACCCTCCACATCTTCTCAGCAGAGTCCTGCCAGGAAAAACATCGTACCCGTATCAGACCCTTTTCTCGCAAGGAATTTCGCAGAGGCATATCCGTCAGACCCCGCCGCAGGGCATCTACCATTTCTGGGATATCCAACGGATCGAAGAACAGGCCAGCCTCACCAACCACTTCAGGTAATGCGCCCGCCCTTGAGGCAGCCACAGGTGTTCCACTTGTCATCGCTTCGAGCACGGGCAGCCCAAAGCCTTCGTCCAGCGACGGCAGAACGAAGAGTGCGGCGTGAGAATACAACCCAGGCAGGTCGGACTCGGATACCGCTCCCAGGAAAATCACCCGCTCTCCCACGGTCAGCTTCATTGGGCGAAACATTTTGCCCCCTGCTCCGGCGATAACCAGCCAGGTATCCGGCGCGGCTTCTTTCATTTGGCGCCAGGCGTCCAGCAGCCGGGGAAGATTCTTTCTTGGTTGCAGCGAGCCGACGAACAGAACATAACGCTCTGGTAAATCTAATCTCTGTTCAGCGTCAGGATGGAAGTTCCCGGTATCCACACCGCCAGAGATAACCATAATATGCCCATTTGTTACACCAAACCGCCTCATCATCTTCGCTTTGACAAATTCAGATGAAACCACCACTCGCCTGACCCGCACAACAAGGTGTGGCAGAAACATCCTGTACCACAACGCAAAGGTTGGCTGATACCATTTCGGGTGTTCGAGCGGACTCAGGTCGTGCAGCGTCAGCACCTGGTTTTCGACCCGTAGCGGTCCGGTGTTGGCTGGTGACCATAATATGTGATCAAAACCGACCTGACCCGGCAACGCGATCTGTTCCCAAAGATGACCACGCATCCCGTTTGACCAACCTCCGGGTCGGACGACCTTATGGCTGCCTCCGAGCCGACATAGGATTTCACGTCCATAACGCTCTACGCCAGTGATGCGCCGGCCCAGAAAGCGGCCGTTAACCACCACGTTCATCGCGCACCTGACCTGACCACAATCCGAGCATAGCTGCAAACAATATACGTCCCGGCGCAAGGGTCCAGAGATAATGGTCGAAGAGACTTATGACGAACAACCCGGCCAGCGCTGCTGAGAAAACAATTGTCTTTGGACGATGGATTTTGAAAGAGCGAATCGCTACAGTTAGAACCAAACCTGACGTTGCAATTATTCCGCCCAATCCGAGTTCGCTCCAGGCTAACAATGGGATATTATGTACTGGCTCTATATCGTAAAAATCGGCGACATGTTGCGAGAGCGCCAGCGAATACGACCCAACACCCACACCCAATACCGGTTTCTGCCGGATGAGTTCCCCTGTGCGCTGCACCAACCAGAAACGTGTGAAAGTGGAGACCTGTTCAGTTTGAACCTGGTCGTTCGCCAGCCGGGTGAAGAACATCTGGCGCAAGGGGATGAAAACCACGGTGATACATAGTGCGCTAGTAACGAATAGCAAAAGCAGAGATTTGCGATCCAGCTGCTTTCTGCGAAGAAACAATATCGCGGCGATGGCAACCAATCCCAGCCAGGCGCTGCGGGAGAACGTGAGCACCAGTAGGATCAGGCCAGCGCCGAACAAAATCAGGGCGGGGATGCGCCGTTTTGAGGGAAGCAGGATCAGGGTCAAAAGAGAAGCGAGCGAGGCCAGGGTCCAGCCGCCAAGTATGTTAGGGTGCGGGAACGTCCCATAAGCGCGCAGCCAGCGCATCCCATCCGCCAGTTGGACCACGCTCGCGCCGCTCATAAAAGGGAGGATGTCCCCGGGCCAGTCCAATCCCAGGCTCATCGTGGAGGCCGTGGATTGAGATGCAACCTGCCACCCCCCGACAATCACCTGGAGCGAAAGCGCCGCAGCCGAACCGAGGGCAAACGGCCGCCAAGCCTGGGGCATCTCGCGCATGGACAGGTACAATCCGAAAGCCAGACAGCCGTGCAGGGCAACATAGAGCGAGGTGCGCCAGTCGAGCGACCAGAGCGAGCTGAAGCTGGCGAGGACGCAGAGAGCAAAAAACCAGGCTCCTTCCCAGCCAATCCTTCCAGCTACCCCTCCCCTGAATTCTGCCTTTTTGAATTTGAGGGAGGTTGGGAGGGGGCCGATTGGAATTTTACCCACCAACCACGCCATAACCGCGACCAGCGCAATCCCATCGCTCAAGAAAAAAAGAGCATCGGAATAAGTAAAGTAAATGCGCTCGTGCGGGATGACGAACAGCCTGCGGTAAGCCCAAAAGGTCAGGCCGAGGGGCAGCAGCCCGATGGCAAAAGACTGGATTGCGGGTATGATGCGTTCACTCAGGGCGGGACGATAACGCCGGACTGCCAACGCTCCCGACAGAAAAAACACGGACAACGGGAACACGCCCCAGGCAAAGGCTTCGATGGGTTTCTCCGGGGGCGGTTCGACCGGCGGTGGAAGAATTGCAGCGGGATTTTCCCAGACGATAACACCGTTTGCAAGCCCAGCGTACGGACGCCACCCGTTACGCAACAGGATTGGGGCGTATATTTTCAGATTGACAAATCCCCAGCGCACGCCTCGCTCGCCTGATTTCTGTAAGATGGGATCGAGCGCTTCCAGTCCGTCGGGAATCCAATAAGCGGTGTCGATCTGCCCGATGCCGCTGGTGCGCAGTTCGGGCAAGGTGCGTGCAGTGTGATAACTGCCGTCAATTGTGGTCGCTTCTGTGAGGCGCGAGAGATAGGCCAGTTGGTCGCCAAATCCAAAAGTCAGGTAACGCCAGTTGGCATTATCGTCCTGTTCGAGAAAATCCACGACAGGCTGCATGTCGAGTTGTGACGGCTGGGTGGGCAGCCAGGTGGGGATCAGTCCGATCAGCAGCGCGATAAATGTCATCGAGATAAGGAAATTGAGCTTGTGACGGATATTGATAGGTCCGGTTGATAATCTCCTTTGTAGCATCGCCACCGCTGCGCCGAAAAAGGTCATAAGAAGTAGAGACGCCCAAAAAGCGAAGCGATCATATGTCAGCCAGGCCCAGCCGGACCTGAAGAACAGCCGGGGCAACGGCGTGGTATCGCCCATCCCGAGCAGAAACAGGAACAAAAAGCCAAGACTCAATCCCCAGAAACGCCTCCACCTTCCCATCCACAGCGCTACCGGGATAAGAGGGATGAATAACCCGTACATCGGCAGAAAGAACAGAACCGCTGCGAACGGGTCTTGGAAGTAGCTGTGACGCGAGGGGTGATCGATAGTTGTCTGGATCGTCTGTCCCAGGCCCCATTTCCAGAATGGGAAGGCGACCAGCCATCCGGCGAGAAGGGCAAATATAGTAAAAATACCCAGGCGGAGGAAGATGGTGGACCAGTCGATTTTTTTATCGATTAATTTTTTGAGCGTCATCGCACCTACCAACCAGGGCAGGAACAGCAGCGTGGCATGGTGAGCGGCCAGGACCGTGGTAAATATGAAGACTGCCAGCACCCCGGTCAAAAGTCCTCCATGATGCAGAAAATCTGCCAGGACAACTGCGCCAAGTAGCGCCAGGAGCGTAGCGACAAGTGTGGGTAATTGGCCGAAGACATGCCCCGTCAGGTAGAGGGATGGGAGCAGCGCAGCACCAACAGAAGCATAGCCGGCAGTTTCCCGCCCGACAAATACACGAGAAAAAAGATAAATTGCTAAAGGATAGGCTGTCAGCGTGACCCAGAGCAGGAGGCCAAAGGCGGCGTCCACGCCTATGCTGTACCCGAGCAATGCGATCAATTGGTGGACCAGCGGAGGATAGGAGACCACTTCAAATCCCGTGTACCAGCGCGGCTCCCACAGCGACCACCAACCCTGCTGGTAATGGTCGGCGAAGAACATGTGGTTGTAGGCATCGTAGCTCAACCGGTAACGAGCAACCAGGATCAAAATACCATGTAATATAAAAGCCAGCAAACTGGCCAGCTTGACTCGACGTGGCATCAAAAGGCTTTCTCGGGAGGAGACTTCATTGGGATACGTCTGGAGCTACGGTTTGCTTCCAGCGCCAGGTTGAAGGCCCGCAGGTATGCCTGGCAAGTGTCCTGCGGACGGTGGCGTCGGGTGGCTGCCAGATTGACTTGCACTTGAGCACGGCGCAAATTCGGGGAGGTCAGCATCCTGCGGATGGTCTTCACAAGATATTGCATGTCTCTCCGTTTGAAAAATGCAACCTCCAACCCGACCTCATCCACCACCGAGTGGATTTCATCGAGGTCTGAAGCAATGATCGCCCGTCCATACATGGCTGCCTGCCAGAGCACGCTGGATGAGCCTGTCGAAGCCAGATAGGGCAGGATCACCAGTTGCGCACGCTGGAAAAGCCCACGGACTTCTGTCTCTGAAACCTGACCGAGCCAGCGCACACCATCCGCATGGCGATATGTCTGCCGGACTTTTTCGATGTAACCCGGGAAACGGACATGTTCCGCACCGGCGATTGTCAGACGTATGTCAGGTTGAAATTTCTTCAATTCCAGAAAAGCCTGTACGAGTAGCTCCACTCCCTTGAACGGCGCCAGCGTGGTAAACAGCAACAATTCGGGGACATCCTCTTCGGGCAACGGGTCAGGTTTCTGGTAAGCACCGAGCGGGATGTGGACGAATTGTCCATCTGTATGCCTCGCCGTCAGCCAGTCCGCATATTGACGGGTTGTCAGGCAGGTCACATCCCCTCGCGTAGCGATGAATGTAAGTAGGCGCGCCCCGGACGATGCTAGAAGTCCACCGGGGGCGCGTAAAGCCCGCAAATCAGTTAGCTCGGCAAGTTCGTGCAGTGTAACCACCGTAGGTAGCCCGCTGCGCTTTATTCGCAAGACACTCAAAAATCCGGAGAGGTTCGCCAATGGATCACGCCCGAAAACGCTCACGCCTAGGTTGAACCAAACCAGGTCCGGCCGCGTGCGTGGCAGGTTTATGGAGATATTGCTTCCGGTGCGCCATCCGTCCGGTTGCCAGCCTTGCCGGATTTCTATCGCAGGCGAAGTGCCAATGTGTGAATGACCGTTGTGACCGGTCAAAACAGTTACTTGCGAGAATGCGCCCGAGCGATTCAACAAATGGCTGACGTGATATCCGTATTGGCCGATACCGGTTATGGCGGGCGGAAATGGAGTGACGATTGTAAGACGCATAGAATATCAGCGGTTATGCAGTTGGAAGGGGTTATTTTCAGTCTCTTTTTGCAAGCTGTGTAACTCTAATACAAGATTAATTGACAGAAATCCAAGGCTAATGTATAGTGAACAAATGTCGACCCAATTTGTCAGATATGGTACCGCAAAAAAGTAACGGCCTAAATCCATTACAACGGGGTATCCTGCTGGCGGTGACTTACGCCGATGTGTTCGATTATCCATTAACTGTCAAAGAAATCCATCGTTATTGCGGGATCAAAGCTTCCTTTAACCATGTATACGCCGAAACTGATCGCTTTAGATTGCTGAACCATGTCGGAGATTTCTACACTCTGCCCGGACGAGAAGCGCTGATCGCCATACGCACACGCCGTGAGGAAGTCTCAGCTCGTCTGTGGCCCCGGGCAATCCGTTATGGCAAGGCCGTCGCTGAACTGCCATTCATACGCATGCTTGCGGTGACCGGTTCGCTGGCGGTGAACAATACCGACGATCCCGCTGACATCGACTACCTGATCGTTACTGAGCCTGGGCGCTTGTGGACTTGCCGCGCACTGGTGCTGGCTCTGGGAAAACTGGCTGCTCGTCAAGGACTCAACCTGTGCCCCAACTATCTCATCACAACGCGCGCCCTCGAATTCCAAGAACATACTTTGTACGTAGCTCATGAACTGACCCAGATGATCCCGCTCAGCGGGCTGGAGGTCTATGCCGAGATCCGCCGCCGGAACGTCTGGGTTGCGGACTACCTGCCTAACGCGGACGGAATGCCGCTTGAACCTGCTCCCGTTGATTGGGCCGACGCCACACCCCGGCTGCGACCGGTTTTCGAAACACTCGCTCGGACTCCCCCTGGGGCCTGGTTCGAACGCTGGGAGATGGAACGCAAAATCCGCAAGCTGTCCCGCGAACAGGGCTTCAGTGCCGAATCGGCTTTTTCCGCAGATGTCTGCAAAGGGCATGACCAGCGCCACCAGTCCCGCACCCAACGTATGTTGGACTCAAAAGTCTCCAGACTTTTAAGGGCGCAAGATCTGGAGATTTTGGACTCCGAAATCGTCTAATGACCCAGATCCTGCTCGGCCAATCCTACTATCTGCACTTCGATCCCAAACTCTGGGAGGCGATGCAGCCCTACCCGCCGCTGGGCACGCTCTATGCAGCCAGCTATCTGCGCCAGCACGGATATGAGGTCGCGCTCTTCGATGCGATGCTAGCTGAGTCGGAGGATGAGTGGGAGGAGGCTCTCGACCAACACAGACCACAATACGCCATCCTGTACGAAGACAACTTCAACTATCTGTCCAAGATGTGCCTGCTGCGCATGCGTGAAGCAGCCTTCACCATGATCGACATGGCTAAAGCGCGCGGCTGCATGATCATCCTGTGCGGCGCAGACGCCACCGACCACGCCGAGGAATATCTGGCTCGAGGCGCAGACTACATCCTGCTCGGTGAGGGAGAGGAGACGCTTGTCGAATTGCTGGGCAGGCTCACGGGTCGGAATGATGCGGAGCTCGAATCCATTCTCGGGTTGGCGTACAATCCGTCAATCGCCAATCGTCAATCACAAATCGTAAATCGTAATTCGACAATCGTAAATCGAGAGTTTGTCCTAAACCCCCGCCGCCCTGACATCAAAGACCTCGACTCTCTGCCCTTCCCGGCCTGGGATCTGGTGGACATCGAAAAATATCGCAAAATCTGGCTGGAACGGCACGGTTATTTTTCGATGAATATGGTCACCACGCGCGGTTGTCCCTTCCACTGCAACTGGTGCGCCAAGCCGATCTGGGGCCAGCGCTACAATTCGCGCTCGCCAGAAAACGTTGTGGCGGAGATGAAGTGGCTCAAGGAGACCTACCAGGCCGACCACATCTGGATCGTCGATGACATCTTTGGTTTGAAACCGGGTTGGCTGCCGCGCTTTGGCGAACTGGTCGAAGCGGAAGGGGTGAAACTGCCGTTCAAGTGTCTGAGCCGCGCCGACCTGTTATGCCGTCCTGGTGAAGTGGAAGCCCTGCGCCGCGCCGGCGCGCAGACGATCTGGATGGGAGCCGAATCGGGTTCGCAAAAGATCCTGGATGCGATGGACAAAGGCACACGCGTCGAGCAGATTCACGAAGCCGTGCGATCGCTCAAAGATGCAGGTATCCGGGCCTGTTTCTTCCTGCAGTTCGGCTATCCCGGTGAGACGCAGGCCGACATCGAAAACACCTTACAACTGGTACGCGATGCCGATCCCGATGATATCGGCGTGTCGGTCTCATACCCGATGCCCGGCACCAAGTTCTTCGACACAGTGCAGGCTCAACTGGGCGAGAAACAGAACTGGCAGGATTCGTCTGACATGGCCATGCTGTATCAAGGCACATATCCGACCGAATTCTACCGGCAACTGCACGGTGTGGTGCATAAAGAATTCCGTTTTCGTAAGAGCTGGCAGGCGCTCAAAGGCGGATTCAGTTTCCGACTGGTAAAGCGCCTGCTTTACAACCTGCTGACCTTACCCCTGGCGCGCTGGAAGTTGAACCGGTTGAGCGCGCATCACAACCCGGTGCTGTCCCTGCCGCACCTGCCGCATGACCAATCGGCTACTCCTTCGCCGCAAGAATAGCATTGTCCGCTAACCTGCGCGAATTTTCGCTAATCTGTTTCAATTAGCGCAGATTGGCGTGGATTAGCTGATAAAAACAATGACCGATACATTCTCCACCATCGCTGAAGCCTTCTCGCGCACCGCCGCCAAATACGATGCCTTCGCCGAAGACCACCCGCACCTGACTCGCATTCGCGAGAAAGTCTATGCCCACATCAGCCGCCACATACCGCCCGGGAGCCGCATCCTCGAGCTCAACGCCGGAACGGGCATCGACGCCGTGGCGCTGGCGCGGCGTGGCTTCCAGACCCACGCCACGGACATTGCCCCTGGCATGTTGGCTCGGATTCGCGAGAAAGTAGAGCAGTTTGGACTTGGTGAGCGCATCAGCGTGCAAGAATGCTCATTTACAGACTTGGACCGAATTGAAAGCACGCCCTTCGACGCAGTCTTCTCGAACCTGGGCGGCCTGAACTGTATCCCTGACCTGTCGCCGGTGATCGAGCAGTTGCCGCAAGTCCTGCGTCCAGGTGGGATCGTCACCTGGGCCCTCATGCCGCCCGTTTGCCTGTGGGAAATGGCCGAAGTTTTTCGCGGCAACTTCCGGTTGGCGTTCAGACGGCTGTCACGAAATGGCGCCCGCTCGCACCTGGAAGGGCTGTATTTCAACGTATATTACTATCCCCCACGCCGTGTCCTGGAATGGTTTGGGCCAGACTACGCTTGCCTTGAACTTGAAGGGCTATCGGTCATCACCCCGACTGCCGAGAGTAAAAACCTGGCGAAACACTTCTCGCGCCTATATGATATTCTCGCTCGCTTGGACGATGCACTGTCTGTCCGCCCGCCGTGGTGGGGCTGGGGAGATTTCTATATTTTGAGCATGAAATACAAATAAAGTAGAGATGAATTTCGAAAAAGAGATGCAACTTGGGAAAGACAGTCTATGGGTGTTGATGGCCCGCATCGGTGCCCAGGGCGCGTTGGCGCTGTTCACTATTCTGATCGCACGCAGACTCGGCAGCGAGGGCTTTGGCGAATATGCTTTTATCGCCTCGGCGGTTTTCATCGGCAACATGTTGACCACTTTCGGCACCGACATGCTGTTAATCCGCGAGATTGCCGCCAATAGAGACTTTTCGCAGTTCATTCCATCACTTTTGTTGCAGCTTTTCCTCTCGATTGTCCTCATCGCCATCGCCTGGGTGCTCCCGCCCCTGCCCGGTCAAAACGCCGCGGGCTGGCTGGCGCTCAAAATCTATAGCCTGGCATTGGTCCCATTTGCATTTTTCACCGTCTTTTCGTCCATGTTGCGCGGCCTCGAGCGCATGGATCATTATGCCGCTCTAAATCTGTCTATCGCGCTTCTTCAGCTAATTGTTACCTTTGTCTTTATCAACACCCGCAGCAACATAGTCTCGCTTGCCTGGCTTCTGTTGGCTGTGCAGGCTGCAGCAGCAGTTCTCGCCGGCTGGCTTTGTCGGGACCAGTTCTCCAATTTTTACTTCCCTAAAAAGCTCTCCCTGCACGAGTTCCGCCCTGTCCTGCCGCTAGCTGGTCTCAGCATCCTGGGAATCCTTTACCAGCGTTTGGGAATCCTATTGGTCACTTTTCTGCTTGGGGCAGTTGCTACAGGCTACTTTTCTGCTGCCCACCGTGTGGTCGAATTTGCCAAGACCGCACACCTGGCAATTTTCACCGTGCTCTATCCGGCGATGGCAAAATCGCCAGGGGGATCGAAGGATTTCCGCATCGTTTGGCTGGTTCTGTTGACTGGCGCGTTTATTGCCGCCTTGGGCATTTCCCTGCTCGCTTCGCCTCTGACCCTGATCCTATTCGGCGCGGAATATGCTGCCTCCGTCCCCTTGCTGCGTCTGTTCCCCTGGATACTGGTCCCGTTCACGGTCGCTACCTTCCTGTCTCTATCCCTTGTGGCGGCCAATCGCGAGAGACCGGTTCTGGTTGCCCTCATTGCCGGCTTATTGATGGCCGTCATGCTCAACCTTTGGTGGACACCTACTTTTGGAATCCTGGGTACGGGTTGGGCCTTGCTCTTGGCAGAATGCGCTCAAGCTATTGTGTTGCTCGTTCAATATCCCAAAGCATCATTCGTAGTAGCGACTTTCCCGGCACCGTCCATCGGGACAGGTGCAGTCGCTCCGAACGACTGAAGTCGTTACTACAGTTGTCATATAAGTTATTGGAGTCCCCATGACTTTTCCCAACCAGCCTGATAAACATACTAACGAATCAATCCTTAAGGCGGGCGACATCGTTTCCTACCGCGCACATCTCGGACGCATGCCCGACCTTCATTCTCCGCAAGGCGCGTTGTTTTGCCTCGAGCGCGGACTGCCGCGCCGCATGCGCTGGCGGGTTCCGGTCCGTAAAGCCGGCAGTATGAACGCCGACTTGCACGAAACCAGGCGGACGAAGAATCCAATCGCTATCCTGACAAACTTCGGCGGCGGTGCGCCTATCGTGGCCGAGCTGGCCGAGGAACTGGTCGTGATGGGTCTTCGGAAGTTGATCCTGATGACCTGGGGTGGCACGCTTCAGCCCGATCTGGAACCGGGGGATATCGTCGTCTGCAATCGAGCCATCCGTGATGATGGTACTTCGTATCACTACCTGCCGCCGGGCAAATACGTGGATGCGGACACCGCGTTAGTTGAAAAAATAGCATCAGCCGTCCAATCTCGTGGCGGGGAAACTTCCACTGGCGTCACCTGGACGACCGATGCGCCCTATCGCGAGACTCGTGCTGAAGTAGAACAATATCAGTCTGAAGGTGTAAAAGTCGTTGAGATGGAATCGTCTGGGTTGTTCACTATCGGTCAGGTGCGCGGCGTGCAGACCGCTTCCGTGGTGGTCATCATGGACAGCCTGGCATCCTTCGAATGGAAAGCTCCAAAGCAGCTGGGAGGGATCATGCGTTCACTCGAACTGGTCTACCAGGCCGCGATTGATGTGTTAGGTGGTTCATGAAACAATCTTTTTTCGTCTGTCCCCGGTGCCGTACCAGCCTTGAGCGGACATCACCCAACCGTCTGACCTGTCCGCAAGATGGGTTGGAATACTGGAACGAGGATGGCATCTGGCGATTCCTGCTGCCCGAGAGTGAAGCACATTACAAGCGCTTTATGAATGATTATGAATCGATCCGCCGCCTGGAGGGACGTGGTTCTCCCAATGTGGATTATTACCGTGCCCTGCCCTTCAAGGACCTGAGCGGCAAATTCTCAAGAGACTGGGCCATCCGCACCCGCAGTTTCTATGCACTGGTGAAAAAGCTGCTTACCCCCATCCAGGCCCTGCTTCAACGGCCGCTAAAAGTCCTCGACCTGGGAGCGGGCAACGGCTGGCTCTCCAACCGCCTGGCAGTGCAGGGTGACCGGGTATTTGCGATAGACTTGCTGGTCAACGAATTGGATGGGCTGGGAACATGGAAGCACTACCAGAACACGTTCACTCCTATCCAGGCGGAATTCAATCACCTGCCGATCATGGATAACTTCGCTGATTTGGCCATCTTCAATGCCTCCTTCCATTATTCTGAAAATTATGAGGAGACGCTCAAAGAAGCTTTGCGCGTTGTCGGTGAGGAAGGAGCAATCGCGATCATGGACACGCCTATATACCGACATCACGCTTCGGGTGAAAAAATGGTTGCCGAACGGGAAGCAGCCTTCCAGGCGCAATATGGCTTCGCGTCCAATGCGCTGGAAAGTGAAAACTTTCTCACCTACCAACAAGTGCGTGACCTTGGTGATTCGCTTGACATCCAGTGGCTATACTTCCGTCCATTCTATGGATTGCGTTGGTTCCTGCGACCGTTAAGAGCCCTGCTGACCGGTAAGCGTGAACCTGCAAAGTTCCATGTGGTCGTTGGATCGAAAGAGTCTTCGTAAACACGAACATTCCCCGTGTCCCAAGAATATGGGGAGAGCGACTTGATCTTTGCAGTGATTTGTTTACGCTGTAGGATGGAGTTGATTTAGCGAAGGGGAAATTTATACCTGTAACCATTCATGCTCCTTACCGAAACAATGCAGGTTGAGCCTATAAAGGATACGAACCTACCAGCAACTTATGCTTTCGAAGAAAAAGCGGTGATCTACGATAACGGTACAAATCAACCTATCGGTGCAGGTAACATCGGGTGCACAGCAAGTAGTTCCGGCTGAGAAAGACCAATAAGTATAGAGATTTTTTACTAATGGGTAAATCAAGTAAACATCGGGCAAATAGCATTGTAGCCATACTTGTCCAGGAATGAACTTTTGAAAGTGCTGGTGTTGAGCTTGTTCAAGAAGCGATCTGCCAATTCCGGCAGGCGCGCCTCCAGGTGATTGTGACTAACAGCTTTGCGAACCGCTTTCCAGACATGCTCTCGCGGGTTCAAGGCCGGGCTGGCTGTTGGGAAGAAAATAATCTCCAATCGAGGATTCTCCTCCGGTACCTTATCAATTGGTTTGCCGCGATGCCAGGGAGCACGATCCCAAAACAAGAGGATGGGCACATCCGGGTTGGCTACCAAAAGCATCTCCAAATACTGTGCTGAAACTGCGGCGGTCATAATATCGGAACGCATTGCAATTTCCTGTCCGGTTTGCAAGTTCAATGTGCCGTAGAAATTCGTCTTGGCTCGCCCTGGGTCAGCTCGCGTAATTGGCGTTTGCCCAGTTGGAGACCAAACATAGCAGGTAGTAACTTGCAGGTACAACCCAGCCT
>JBAVJG010000621.1:0-2665 GCA_049687655.1 Anaerolineales bacterium
AATGTATACAATCTTGCCTTGCGGATCCACCCACTGTTCACAATCATAAGTCCAATCTACAAGTGTGCGAAATTTCTGTTCACTTTCACGCAGAGCATCCTCAGCCTGCTTGCGTTCGATAATATCCCACGCAAAATCGGCAAAGGTTGAAACAAGTTCTACATCGTTTTCTGTGAAATCTTGCAGTTTATTGCCTACACCTAGAGTTGCTATAATCTGGCCATCACGCAAAATAGGAATAACCATTTCACGAACGATAGGAGCATGCCCCTCTGGTAATCCTTTGCGGTGTGCCAGCGAAACATAGTCATTGTGGATAACTGGTTTACGCAAACGAATGCAATCTGCCCAAACACCAGCCTCCTCCACACTATAGTGGCTATCTTTGCCCTCAGCAGTGCGCATGTTCTTAAGCGTACTGGTAGACCAGGCCTGCAACACTATTGTATTTTGGTCCGCTTTGACTGAATGAAAGAAACTAACTGTGCTGCCGGTCAAGACTTCGATTTCATCCAGCGTTAATTGTAGCAATTCATCCACAGTATGTGCAACCGCAAATTGCATCAATCGTAAACGAACCTGCATGATACTATCCGCCCGCTCTCTTTCAGCGATATGTTTCAACAGCGGCTGATAAGACAACATATATATCAAAGGAAGCATTAAAGATGTGGTAATAATTGCGTCAATTAAGATAGTAATCCAATAAGGCCCGCTATAAAATAGAATCAGAAGCATTGCTATAACCTCTGATAAAAATATCCCCGCAGGCAACATAATAATCAGGCGAAGTAGATTTTTTGACCTTGAAAAGATTACGTGATTGTTACGATCCATTTTGTATGCCAATGTTTTTTATCGATCAAACGGCGTAAGTGATCGCTATCCAGTTCCCTCTGATGAAATGCACCTTCAAAAAAAGAGTTGCATCTAATTCCAGATACTTAATTGGTCAGTAAAGTGGAGCAGCATTCTTGGGTCCAGGACTTTTTTGCAGTTTGAGGAATGTTAATTATACTAGTTTTTACATTCAAGACGATCAAAAAGAGAATTGGTTACTGGGAATATTCCCCTCTCTCAACCAGACGAAAAAAAGGCGGCCAGATTCAGCCACCTTTACAACGATAATAGTGTTGCACCGGGGTAAACCTGGCATGTATTTCTCAGTAAGAGTTTTTATCCCGATTGTTCAGGAAATCTTCACAGACATGCAAACACTATTCGATATAAATCTCTACGTGTTCACCATCTTCATCATCGATAACGTCGATGATCTTACCGGTTACGCCGGAGCGCATGGCGTCCATCACGTTGGACATATCCACGCCTTCCACCTCAGGGGCAAAATGCGCGCCGATCTTCATGCCAGCATCCACCAACGCCAGTGGGATTTGCACCGAAGCCTTCGAACGCCCGGATGCAGTATCTGTTACGCGGATGCGCAGGGTGCGCGGCGCGCCCGGTTTGCCTGGAGCAGCCGGATCAAGGGGGCCGCGACGGCCTTCCGCTAAAGCCGCTAACAACTTGGCCCCTTCCTCTGCACTGATTTTCCCATCTTCGATCATTTTCAGGATTTTCATCCGTTCTTCAACACTTGTCATCTCGAACCTCCTAGATTACCTAATATAAACCTGAACCTGCTCGCCGTGTTCGCTTTCATCCACGTTGACGATCAAAGGCTCATCCAGATCATCCATAGTAGAAAGCGCTGTCATGATTTCATCTACGTTGGTCCTGCCCATCCCGGGAATGAAGTGCCCAAAGTTGCGCAAAATCCAGCCGATTATCCCAAGCGGGAGCGGGAAACCCATCGTAAAGTGCTCCGGCCACTCGCCTGGGCGTTGGTCCACATTGAGGTACAGCCAGCGTGACCTCATTCCTCCTGCAGAGAGAGCGACCACCAACAGCCCAAACAGCAGCGGGAACCAGGCGCAAAAGAACCAGAAGCCGTAATTGACTTTTTGGACCAGGGCGTACATCCAATATGCACCCAGGACGGTGAAAGCGACGCCGATCCACAGCGGGAGCATGGCAAATTTCTTCGCCCGGGCCTTGACCTCTTCAAAATCTGGAGCCGCCCTTCTTCCCCTGCTTTCACTTGCTTCCGTTTCGATCACTTCGACTTCATCCTCAGCCAGAGTCTCCTCCAGCGCCTTGATGAGCGTCAGCGCTTCTTCGGCGGAAATCTTTCCATCTTCCACCATCTTCAAAATCTGTTTTTCTTCATCAGAAGACATTATTTGTCTCCTTCCAGCGCTGAAAGCAATTGTTCTGCTTCTTCAGATGTAATTTTCTTTTCGGCCAGCATGCGCAGGATGGTCATACGCTCTTCTTCCGAGACCGGCTCGCGCTTCGGGGCCTTCGGCATGTTATCCATATCCCAGGTCCATTTCATCCTGGCATTGCGACGGCCAGCCGCATGGCGCACTTTACGCTCTGCGTGCCGCGCCGCTTCCTGCGTCTGGCGGGACACACGCTCACCGATTTCACGGCCATAATTGCCCCAGTACTCGCCAATTTCACGGCCCCAACTGCCCCAATCGAACATCATGCCGGCAAAGTTGCCATGCTCGTCGGCTGATTTGGCTGCATCCGTGCGGTTGGTGACCAGCACATCGCCGCCCGCATCCAGCTTGATTTTCGCGGAACCATCTCCCAAAGTCAC
>JBAVJG010000622.1:0-2637 GCA_049687655.1 Anaerolineales bacterium
GTGTTTCCCATTTGATTAGCCATTTTCAGAACTGCACCTGGGACATTCACAACTGGAATGGTCCTGAATGACCAGCGAGCCTTTTGGAACCCCCACGATCTCTCCAGCCGCTCGAACAACTTCAAGAACTTCAGGTTTGACCAGGCGATAGTATATATATTTTCCCTCACGCCTGGAGGTAATGATTTCTTTTTTGCGCAGAAGCATCAATTGCTGGGAGATGTAATCCTGCCGCAAATCCAGCAGAGACTCAAGGTGACAGACGCAGGCCTCGCCCATCCCGATGGTAAGCAGGATTTGTACGCGCACCGGATTGCTGATAGAAGTCAGCAGGTCGCTGATTTTTTCATGAGGTGGGATTTGTTTACTCATATTCATAATTTTGAATATATTATACAGACATATTCAAGAATTAGAATGTGACAGATGTAACATATTTGTTATGTCATTGGGAAGGATCATGGGACAAAATAAGTATACAAGACTGTCTTTCCACCTTGCGTATAAGAGAATTAGATAGAATTGGTACAAATATCCAATTAACGATACAATAGAAGAGTAGTATCATAATAGTGTAGAGAATTGAGATAGTGAATAATGATCCGGATAAATACAATGGGTTTGTCCCGTTATAGAATTGTTGACACGGAGAACAAGGGTACATGCAGGACGAAACAGCTCTCGTAGAGGCTACCGGTACCTTAAATCAAGAAGCGCTTGAAGCGATTTTTGATGAATACGCGCCAGCAGTATATAAATATCTGGTTCGTCGAGGAGTAGGCTCGCAGGAAGCAGATCAGATAGTTGGCGATGTATTTGCACGCCTGCTGGAAAAATTATCTGAAGGTAAAGGACCGCAGACGAATTTACGCGCTTATCTATTCCAGATTGCCTATCACCTTTTAGTGGATCAAGCTCGCGATAGGCAACGAGCTGCACCTCTGGATGTAGCTGAATCTGTCGAAGGAGAGACTAAATCAGTTCCAGCACAGGCAGAAGAATCGATGTTGCTTGAGACACTTTCCACTGCTATGGAGCAAGAATTAACGGAAGAACAAAAAAACGTAATTGTTTTGCGCTTCCAGGAAGGTTTCAGCTTGAAGGAAACAGCCGAGATAATCGGCAAAAAAGTGAACGCCGTCAAAGGTCTCCAAAATCGTGGTATCAAAAGGCTTCGAGAGGCTATGAGCCGCGAGAAAGGAGAGGATGAAGATGTCTGAGAAATCCTCCTTAGAGCATAAAGAAATAGTCAGGTTGCTCGGTAAACTTGGGGAGTACACGCCTGATTATCCTTCCGAACTGGTGGAAGAGGGAAAAAGCTCTTTCTCGAAACGGATCCTTGACTTTAATATTTCTATAAAGGGCCAGGGTGGCGAGAGCAGCGGCGATAGTGGCGATGAGGGGCCAAAGGGAGGCAGTGGCGGCTCAGGTGGATCGGATTCAGGCGGTCCTGGAAGTCCGGGCAAGCCCGGTGGATCAAGTGATTCTGGCGGCTCGAGTGGTTCCAGCGGGCTAAGTGGGTCCGGGGGTTCAGGTGCATCAAGCGCATCGCTAAGTAGCGGGTCGACTGGTCTGGGATTGGGGATCTCGCTGAAAACAGCGTTCATGTTTGGGGCCACTGTCCTGTTGCTAACGGCCGCCTATCTCTTCCGCGAACAGATTGTGGACTACCTGGCAGAAAATGAAATCATCAGAGTGGAAGAAACCGCTGCGCCCTCATTTGCATCCTCCTCTTCTGGAGAAGCGACAGAAATACCAGCGGTTATTTCTACACCCAATTCAGGCGCGCCATCCTCAGGAATAGTAGCGACAGAACCCGCGACCGGCTTGGGAAATAACAACAGCAACAACAACAATAATGGTGGGGTGCCTGTCAATAACGGTAACCCCGCATCACCCAGTGCGACCCCGGGGCAGAAATCAGTCCGGGTAACAGCAACGCCCACGGCACCGGGACAAGGCGGTCTGGCTGGTGCTTTCGAGTTCCTGCTTTGTATTCTCCGGATGGAGGGACAAAGCTGTCAGTGAACCCTGTTTGGGGTCGGAAATACTGGTTCTTTCCTCTTAGGGTGACGATACGTCTTCACAATGCTTCACCCAGAGACTCCTCGTAGTAGCACAAAAGCTACATCCCCAACCAATCCCCGGCCTCGCGCGGCAAGTTGTTCAACGGCCCTTGCCGCAGAGTACATTGCGGCAGCGAGTCAATGAACATGCGTCCGTACTGCTTGGTCATGACGCGCTTGTCGAGGATGGCGACTACGCCATGGTCGGCTTGCGAGCGGATCAGGCGCCCGAATCCCTGGCGGAATTTCAGGATGGCTTCCGGCAGGTAATACTCGTTGAACGAGTTCTCGTACATCTCCGAGCGTGCCGCAATAAGCGGGTCAGTCGGCACGTCGAAGGGCAGTTTGGTAATGACAACCACCTGTAGCGCCTCACCGGGCACATCCACACCTTCCCAGAAGGAGCGCGTGCCGAGCAGCACAGCCCGGTCGGTGGTTTTGAACGATTCCAATAAAGTGTTAGGCGAAGCGCCATCCCCCTGTTCAAAAACATAAATGTCCTCACGTGCCAGCGGACCGGTGACGCCCTGTGAAGTGCGCTTGAGCGCCGCATAGGATGTGAACAGCACCA
>JBAVJG010000623.1:0-3019 GCA_049687655.1 Anaerolineales bacterium
CCCAGCAGCGGGAAAAAGGTCACCAGAGTGAGAGGTTGCAAGAGAAATTCCATAAGTTTGCCCTCGTTTCTACGAGTTATTTCAGAAGTAGATATCCCAGAATAAGAACGACGCCCAGCAATACGGACAGCGCATAACTGCGCACGAATCCGTTCTGGACTTTACGCAGGCTCGCCGATAAATTCCTGGTTGCGTTGCCCAGGCCATTGGCAAAGGCATCAATGCCGCGCTGGTCCATATACAGGTTGAGACCGACATTACTGAGCCAGTTGTAGGTGCCCGCAATGACCTTCTCGTGGAACCAGTCGTGCCAGAAACGCCAATCGACTACATCTGCCAGGAATTTAGCCAGATCCACGTATCGGTCAACGAAGACAGCCCAGTAGCCCTCATCCACGAACCATTTGTTTTCCATACCTGTGAACAGGAACCCAAGCGGCCTTTTGAGCGGATCGAGCTGGCCTTGTTTTATCGGCTCCCGTCCATACAACAACCAGGAGATGAAAAGGGCCGCCAGCGCCAGAAGCGTTGAAACGATCGCCACCTGGAAATTGAACTCACCTGCATGGACTTCGATGGTGTGTTCCAACCAATGCGTCAACGTATGCACGCCAGGAAGATTCAACGCACCACCCAGGACCGACAGGCCTGCCAGCACTATAAGAGGCACGGTTATTACCCCGGGACTTTCCTCCGCATGAGCCGCGGCCTCATGCCGCGCTTTCCCGAAGAAGACCATCCAGATCTGACGCCCCATGTAAAAAGCGGTGAAAAAAGCTGCGATAGATAATAACCAGTAAACCGTAGTGTAACCTTCAGCAGTGGCGTCCGCCAGAATCTCATCCTTTGACCAGAAACCGGCAAAAGGGAAGATCCCCGATAACGCCAGCGTACCGGCCATGTAAACCCAGAAGGTGACCGGCATGGTCTTGCGCATGCCACCCATGTTACGCATGTCACCCGGGTCGAATACTTCCTCTTCGTGGTCACCATGGCTCTCATTATGCGGCAAATGGTGATGGCCTCGCTCCATTCCCAGGATGACCGAACCTGCCGAAAGGAAGAGTAGCGCCTTGAAGAAGGCATGTGTCACCAGGTGGAACATGCCCGCCACGTACGCACCCATCCCGACCGCGGCAACCATGAAACCAAGCTGTGAGATGGTTGAGTAGGCCAGCACTTTCTTGATGTCGTATTGTCCGACCGCAATCGTGGCTGCGAATAGCGCCGTAATAGCGCCTGTCATCGACACGACGAATTGTGCTTGCGGCACCAGCGTATACAAGGGCGCGGAGCGGGTGATCAGATACACGCCCGCCGTGACCATGGTAGCGGCATGGATCAGCGCCGAAACTGGAGTCGGGCCGGCCATCGCGTCCGGCAGCCAGACGTAGAGCGGGATTTGCGCCGATTTACCGGCCACACCCACCAGCATAAAGAGCGTGATGGCAACAATCATACCGGGCTGTGCCTGCGCAAGAGCTTCCGCGGCACCGAAGACTTCATCGAACTGCAACGAACCCAGATACCAGAACATCATGAAACCCGCAATCAGGAAACCGAAGTCACCCACGCGGTTGACGACAAATGCCTTTTTCGCGGCATCAGAATTAGCCCAGGACGGGCGCGCGAGCGTGTCCATCTCGTACCAGAAACCGATCAGCAGGAAGGAGCACAGCCCCACGCCTTCCCAGCCGACGAACAGCATCAGGTAGGAATCGCCGCTGACCAGGATCATCATGGCGGCGATGAACAGGTTCAGGAAAACGAAGAAACGGCGATAGCGACCGGGATCGTTCTTGAAGCGCACGTCTTCATGCATATAGCCGATGGCATAGATATGGATGAGCGTGCCCACGCCCGAAACGACCAGCATCATGGTGGTTGAGAGCGAGTCAACACGGAAGGTCCAGTCGAGTTGCAGTGCGCCAACATGCATCCACTGCGCCAGGAAAACTGAATGTCCATGCCCGCCGTTGGCGTATACAGAATACGCCAGCAGCACAGAAACGATGAAAGCCGTACCGGAAGCCAGGCTGGCGACCGTACCGATCATCTTCTCGCTGAACCTGCCGCCGAAAATGATATTGACCAGCAACCCGATGACCGGCGCAAACACCAGCCAGGGTGCCAGGAAGAAAAAGCCTGTGGTAGTTGCTTCACTCAATAACATAAGTTATCCCTTCAGGCTGTTCATCAGGTCAACGTTGATGCTGTGCTTTGACTTGAATATGGCCACGATCAGCGCCAGGCCGACCGCCACTTCCGCTGCCGCCACCGCAATCACGAAGAAGACGATGATCTGTCCGTTCAGATGTTCGTGGGTATTGGCAAAGGCCACAAATGCAAGATTGGCCGCATTCAGCATCAACTCGACCGACATGAAAATGATCAGCGGGTTACGGCGAATAAGCACGCCTAAAGCGCCTATGGTGAACAGGATCGCAGACAATGCGATGTAATAAGTCTCAGGTACCATGCTATTCCTGCTCTCCTTTCTTCTCTTGTTTTGTCAACACGATTGCACCGACCATGGCGACCAGCAGCAGGATGGACGTAACTTCGAACGGCAGCAGGTACTGATTGAAGAGCGCCATACCAAGTTCGCGGATCGCATCGACTGTGTTGGCTGCTTCCGTAGGCGGGATGATCTTCGCCACTGACGGGTTGCGCCCAAGCATTAAGTAGACCGATTCCACGACCAGAACCACCGCCAGACCGATCGCCATCGGCCGCTGATAGGGCAGCACCTTGCCCGGAGTCAGTCTTTCCGCCCCCAGCAACATGATGACAAACAGGAACAACACCATGATGGCCCCGGCATAGACCGTGATCTGTGCCATCGCAATGAAGGGCGCTCCCAACAGCAGGTAGAAGACCGCCACCGTGGCAAAGTTGATCACCAAGAACAGGGCCGAATAGACCGCGTTCTGGCTGGCCAACATCCCAATCGCCGCAGAAATCGCAATCAAGGCCAAAACTAGAAAAAGTATCAAATCAACAGACATCGATCATCCTC
>JBAVJG010000624.1:0-4724 GCA_049687655.1 Anaerolineales bacterium
ATCATCAACGTTGAAAAGAACTTCGCCACTATCGCTCTCGTCCAGGGCCATTATCGGTCCGCCTTGCGTTTGTTGAACGATCTTATAGCGCGTGGTTTGAAGCAGTTTCCACGGGAGGATGAGAGTGTCCGAGATAGCCTGGCTGAATGCTATTTGAATCTCAATCGATATGCCAAGGCGCGGGATCTGGCGCGGCAAGCACTGGAAGGATACCGCAATTTCAACGATAGCTATAAAATCGCGCGCGTCCTGCTGCATCTGGCAACGGCCGAGGTGGAATTGGGCAATTTTAATGCGGCGCGATCAGCCCTTGACGAAGCTGCTTCGATTTTCACATCCCTGGGCTCACGCACCTGGGGGATGATCGCGCGCTTGAGGCATGCTCAGATAGCCTTCCGGCAAGATGAACTTGATCTGGCATGGCAGGAAGCTCATACCGCTGCCGAGTATTTTGAGGCGCAGGGTCAGGATGTTAATTACGCTTTTGCTTGTATCTTAATTGGGCAGGTTGCCTTTTCACGAGGTGATTTTGCTTCTGCCAACCTGTATGGTAGGCGCGTTCTGCGGATTGCTCAACAATACAACGTGCCTTCCCTGCGTTACACTGGGCATCTGTTACTTGGACGCGTTGCGGTGGCCAGATCTTTATTCTCTCGTGCAATTCGCAGGTTCCATGCAGCAACCGCGACCATCGACCGCATACAACGTGGTCTTACGATCACCCTCCGCCCTGGTTTCATGGAGAACAAAGGGGAAGCCTGGCGCGAACTCATTAGCCTCCACCTGCAGCTTAACCAATTAGAATGCGCGTTCGATGCCATCGAACAAGCTAAGTCTCAAGTGATGGTCAACTATCTGGCGAACCGCGAACAATTTCGTTGGTCATATGAAGAATCAGAAAGCCGCGCTCTGATTGATGAGTTAGAACGCTTGCGCGCAGAACATCAGGTTTTTTACCAACTGGCGTTCAATCCACCTCGAGACCAAAATATGGTGGATGAGGCTCCCTCTAAAGAAGTCCTGGACGAAGTGTCAAATCGTGAAAGACGCATGCGTGCCATCACCGAGAAACTGTACCTGCTTAGCCATTCAGACAACGCTACCCGCTCATCCTTCAACACTCTTCTTCCAGACATCCAGGCTTCCATTGACGAACGAACTTTACTGGTAGAGTTCTACGATGACGGTCAGCAATTTTGGGCATTTGTGTTGGATGGACAGTCTTGTAAGATACACCCATTGACAGTAAATGTTGAAACATTGAAGCTGTTGCTTAACCAACTGGAGTCTAATATTGCTGCCGGGCTAAGAATCGAAACTAATTCTCCTGCTGCCAGCCGTCTGACACTTCTGGCACAGCGACTTTTGCAGCGTTTATATGCCCTTTTGCTCACACCGCTTGAGCTCCAGAAACACGCTCGGAAACGCCTGATCCTTGTGCCTTATGGTGCTTTGCATTACCTGCCATTTCACTTGTTGCATGACGGGGATAGCTACCTGATCGAGAATTATGAAGTTGTCACCCTGCCAGTCGCCAGTTTAGTGACCCGTGCGAGTCCACGCAGACCTTCAGGTGCCCTTATTCTTTCTCATTCTTGGAATGGGCGACTGCCACATACGTTGCAAGAAGCAGAAACGGTTCAACAGTTGTTTGGGGGTACATTGTACGCAGAAGAGGCCGCTACCCGTTCTGTTTTGCAGGCCAAGCCAACACAGATTTTGCATATCGCCACACATGGACAATATCGCCTGGATCAGCCCGATCTATCCTTCCTGGAACTGGCCGATGGGCAGTTGTATGCCGATGATTTGCTTCAGCAGGATTTGAGTTATGAACTGGTCACGTTGAGCGCCTGTGAAACGGGGCAGGCAAACGTGGCAGCCGATGAGGAACTCATCGGCCTCGGGCGTAGCTTGTTATATGCCGGTGCAGGTGCCTTGATCCTCAGCTTATGGCAGGTTCCTGATTCAGACATTACTCAAACATTCATGGAACGCTTATATGATGCCCTTTCCAATGGCAATTCAAAGGCGGCAGCATTAAAAGAGTCTCAATTATCTATCCTCCAACAATATTCACAAATACATCCAGCCTTCTGGGGTGCGTTCCAATTGATCGGAGACCCACGACCGCTTTCCAACAATAGTTAGTGTTTTATTTACAAGGAGTAAATCATGTCCGAAAAACCTGATAATTCAAATAATAAACCTGTTAATCTGAGGCCCATATATTTTCAGCCAGGGCAACTCATTTTCCAAACTCATGGTAATTTGAATGATACACCGGATCTAGCCCAGAAATTGATTACGTGGGCAAATGAGCTTGCTCCAAGTGGAATAATAATATCTGACCCTGACGAAATACTCAACTTTAATCCCGTAGAAAAGCCGGGCTCTAAAAATCAAAGTTCCCATTATGAGAAACGAGAAAATACCTTAAAAATGCTGGCTGAGCAAACTAAAGGCCATTACAAACCGCCCCCATTGAAAAACCATCCGCCTTTCTCTCTGGTATTGGCCAAAGTGGAGGGCGAAAACTGGCCTGATCCCCCCTCGCTAGACTCTGAGCACACGGAAGAAGATGAGGAGGCTGAAATCCAGGCGAATGCGTTGAATGAACTGCTCGATCTTGCTATCTTTCTAGATGAAAGACGTGATAAGGCCCCGATAACATTGGAAGTGGTCTCACCCAACTGGTTGATAAGCGGTGGCAGTTCAGACCCAGGCGGTACAGGTGGTCCTGGCGACAGGCCATCTCCTGTTGATAATTCTGATGCCAATAACTATCACATCACCACGAATCTGGATCAACTTTCAGAGTTACCCGGATTTTTCAAGGGCGTTTCTCAGCCCGACACCGGAAATGATGTAGTAGTCGCTATTCTTGATACATCGTACAGCAAAAATGAATTGGAAGATATTCATAAAATCTGGGTGCTTGACAAACCGGAAGAGGAACAGCATCCTATCATCAAGGCTTTACTTAGTAATGATCCCCTGCATCCAGGTGCTTTGCGCGAAGCAAATGGACAGCTTCGTGTTCATACGGACCCCACTGTAGACAACTACCTGCCAGGCTTAACAATCGATGGCCATGACTATGACATGACTGATCACGGTCTCTTCGTGGCAGGTATCATCAATTCTCTCGCGCCAAAAGCCGAGATTCACTTGTATCAGGTACTTAACAAGTATGGCTTGGGGGATCTGCGCAGCATCGCTCGCGCCTTGCAACAAGTTTTTAATGATTTCCAGGAAATTAAACTTGTGGTCAACTTGAGCTTGACGATGAACATGCCATTGGAAGAAGGGCATTTAAAAGCCAATGACGTCTTAGGCGTGGGTCGTAAAATTTTAGAGCGCAAAACATCAATTGAGCGGCAGTCAATGATCTTTGAGTGGATTTGTGATCTGGTTTATACACTCGACTCTCGTGTTATTGCTGCAGCGGGAAACGAATCTAAGGGCAGTGATCAGCGACCTGGCGCCCTCTATCCAGCGGCTTTCGACCGCGTTCTAGGAGTAGGTGCCTTAGCGTATGCTGATGGCTCAGTGGCCCCTGCCAGCTATTCAAATCTCGCTGATAAACCAACCAATGATGGGATTACAACCTTTGGTGGCGAGGCAAAGGAAAAAGGAATTCTTGGCGTATATGTAGGAGAATTTCCAAAGGATGATGGTGGGAATGTACCCAAGAATACTAACGGCTGGACCTGGTGGAGCGGCACATCCTTTGCCACGCCAATCATAAGTGGAATAACGACAGCTGTGCTAAGTAAATTACCGGGAGCAATCACGGAAGAAGCAATAATAAAGTTGTTCGAGGCACAGACAAAAACCACTGGAGACAACGAGGATGTATTGACCGTCGCTCAAGGTCCACAGTAAACGAACTCTCCATAAAACCATTTCCATCTCAATAGAAATAGCTATACACCCTCTGGCAAAGCTGCCAGAGGGTGTTGATTTATCCTGTGCGGTTTATAGCCATTTGGAAATTCTTTTTTTTAGCCACGGCATTCCACCGGGGGCTATTTCATTTCGATACTTGAATTTCGACTCAACCTTCGTTTAGTAGGGTAAAGGCACCGCTAATTACAGGTGCATCAGCCGAAAGGAGGCAATTATGCGACACGCATTACCCGAATTGTACATCGCACAGAAACAGGCGGATGTGCGGCGTGAAATCAAACACAATAAACTGGTTCGCGAAGCAAAAAGCGTCAATGCACATCGCCAGGGTTTCATCGCCAGCAAGTTGCATGCCCTGGGAATCTGGATGATCCGTAAGGGCGAACGTCTACACGAGCGTTACCACGCACGGTCGAAAGCCTGCTCCTATTAGGAGCAACATCAGCCTCTGGTTTTTGCCAGGGGCTGGTGAATTGTCAGGACCAGAAAGGAATCATGATGAACACTCGCTTACAGACAGATGTCTGGATATACCGAATCTTTGTTGTGCTTTGTTTAATCTTTATGACGAGCGGGATTACCACGATCGCTTTGACTAGCATCAGCCTGCGTATGCCAGAGATCCTTATTGCTCTTGGGGCGGTAGCCCTCGGTGGTTTGGTCCGGCTATTGATTTCACCCTTGAACCGGAAATTGTGATTTGCGTCAAACGTTTCTACAGAGATAAATTTGCCGGCCCCTGGAGTACCCACCAGGGGCTGATTCTTTTTAATGCCCGAATTTTCGTTTGTTTCTCGTTTAAAGAGTTAAAC
>JBAVJG010000625.1:0-6763 GCA_049687655.1 Anaerolineales bacterium
GTGCCTCAGGGGAAAGCTCGCATCCGTGTGATGATTTCCGCCGCTCATTCGAAGGACGACCTCGACCAGGGTCTGGAGGCCTTTGCGAAGGTAGGGAAGAAGTTGGGTGTAATTCAGTACTCAGTAACCAGTTTTCAGTAGACAGGGGGCGGCGTACCTGTCCTCGAATGGAGATGGGGGCGCCGCTTTTTGTATAGTGTTTACTGTATAATCTAAGGCTGGAGAACCAAAGTGGAAAGTCGCACCTACCTTAAACGTTTTGCATGGTTGTCGATTGCAGCCGCCATCCTGACTATTGCGCTCAAAGCCGCGGCATATTTCCTGACCGGCTCGGTTGGTCTGCTTTCGGATGCGTTGGAATCCCTCGTCAATTTGGCAGGGGCAGTTATGGCGCTGGCTATGCTGTCCATTGCCAGCCGCCCGGAAGATGATGACCATCATTTTGGTCACAGCAAAGCCGAATATTTCTCCAGCGGCATGGAAGGCGGTTTCATTATCATCGCTGCGGGGGGCATCGCTTACACGGCTATCGAGCGCCTGTTCAACCCGCAACCACTCGAACAATTAGGGATCGGTCTGGCCGTTTCCATGGTGGCGGGCCTGGTCAACCTGGGAGCTTCTCTAGTCATCAGCTATAACGGCAGAAAATATAACTCGATCACCTTACAGGCGAATGCCAGGCATTTGATGACGGATGTGTGGACCTCCCTCGGCGTGCTGGCGGGTGTGGGTTTGGTAGCAATTACCGGCTGGGGACCGCTCGACTCGCTGGTCGCTATCGCTGTCGCTATCAATATCGTCTGGTCTGGGATTGAAATCGTCAAGCATTCCGTCTCAGGTCTGATGGACAGCGTGCTGCCTGACGAAGAGTTGGGGCTCATCCGCAGGAAGATCGAGGAAATCCTGCCGGATGGAATCACCTATCACGCTTTGATGACGCGCCAGGCCGGGGCACGGCGCTTCGTCTCTTTCCATGTGCTTGTTCCCGGCAAATGGACCGTGGAGCACGGACATATTCTTCTCGAAAAACTGGAAGTGCAGCTCACCCAGTTATTGCCTAACATGGTAGTTTTCACCCACATCGAGCCTCTGGATGACCCGGCATCCTGGAAAGACCAGACCCTCGATCATCATGATGATGACATTCTTGAAGGAGAGTTAGTGCCCCCATCTGAATAGAGGAGCTTATAGAAGCACATCTACATCTCAGGGAGTGCCTGTACCATGTCACTCCCTGGTTTTTATTTCTCAAAACGGTTCTCAAGTATTAGAAGGCACTTGCTCTTAGCATGTAAAATATTTATGAAAGTCGTTCTACCTACCGATAGCTGAAAAGAGGGTGCATTGCTCAACTACATCTTGCGCAGGCTGCTGATTTTGCCAGTTGTCATGTTTCTCGTTACCGCAATTCTCTTTATGCTTATCCTACAATTGCCGGTTGAGAGACGTGCGGAAGTCTATATCCCTTCTGTTAATCCCCATTTGACTGCAGCACAATATGAAGAGTTAGTGCAGACCACTATAGAGCGTTATGGCCTGAATGAACCTTTCTACGTCCAATATTCAAACTGGATCCTAAATCTGCTACAGGGAGACTGGGGATTTTCTCCAACCTGGAGACAGCCGGTTCTGGAAGGTTTGTTGCGTCGCCTGCCAGCCTCGATCGAACTGGGTATTTTTGCGATGGTACCTTCGGTGCTGCTGGCCCTGATCTTTGGGCGCCTGGCGGCGGATAAGCACAACCAGTTTTCCGATTACGCAGTGCGCGCGACCGCCTTTGCAGGTTGGGCAATACCAAACTTTATCTTCGGACTCATTTTCATGACCATATTCTACGCCTGGCTGAACTGGTTCCCGGCGGAGCGAATGAGTACCTCAGTCAGCTTAATCGTAAACTCGGATAGGTTCCAAACCTATACCGGGTTCCTGACCATTGACGGAATTATGAACGGGAATTACTCGATCACCTGGGATGCCCTCCGCCACCTGGTGCTACCTGGCTTTACGCTGGCTGTCTTCCAGTGGGCTTTGTTCGTGCGCATCATGCGCGTCTCGCTTCTGGAAGAACTCAAGCAGGATTACATCACCACCGCCCGATCCAAAGGCTTATCTGAGCGATTGATCTTGCAAGTCCATGCCTCACGCAACGCACTCCTGCCTGTTATTTCAAGCGCAGGCGTTGCTACCTCTATGCTGTTCGGAAACATCATCGTTGTGGAAGTCTTGTTCAGTTTCAGCGGCATTGGTCGCTGGGCGATCGAATCGATCCAAAGATTCGATGCGCCGGCAGCTGTAGGTTTCATTCTATTGAGCAGCATGATTTCCCTGCTGGCCAGCCTGGGCGCGGATGTTCTGTTCGCCATCGCAGATCCGCGTGTGACCATCGATTGACATGAAGAACAAACTCAAACGCTTCTTTAGCAACGCGGAATTGCTCTTCGGCATCCTGATCATCCTTGCGTTTGCAGTTGTCGCCATCGCAGCTCCGAGAATCGCGCCACCGGAGGAAGAAAATCCATATTATCTTCCCAGGGATGGGTACAGAGGAATTCCAGAACCTCCAGATGAAGATCATCTCCTGGGGACCTTGCCACGTCAATACGATGTCTTCTATGGCATCATCTGGGGTACACGCATGGCCTTCCTGGTGGGGTTATCCATCACTCTGGGGCGAACATTGATTGGCGGGTTGCTTGGATTGCTCAGCGGATATTTTGGCGGTCTGCTGGATGGTTTCATCATGCGCATTACGGATGCATTTATGTCTATTCCTGCCGTTGCGGCCGGGGCAATTATGTATGCCTTGTTCGGTGAAATCGGCAGTTCGGAACCCCCCGTCTCTCGATTCCTGCTCAGCAGCAAAAACGAGCAGATCATAGTTATCACATTGGTCATGTTCGGGTGGATGCAGTATGCCCGTCTGCTGCGCGGGAATGTGCTATCGGAACGTGAAAAAGAATACGTTAAGGCGGCCATCTCAATCGGCTCTCCAAATAAACGTATCATCTTCAAGCATCTGCTGCCAAACTCCATTCGTGGTCTGTTCGTCATGATCGCTTCCGATATTGGCGCCATGGTGGCCCTCGTTTCGGTCTTTTATTTTATCGGCCTGATCGGTGATTCTCCTTATGGTTTCCTGGCTGACTGGGGATTGATGCTAAGCGCCTCCCGGGACTGGATTGTCAGCGGCTCGAGTAAACCCTTCGAGTACTGGTACACCTATGTGCCAGCTATATCGGCCATTGTTCTGTTCACAGTTGGATGGAGCATGATCGGAGACGGCCTGCGTGACCTGCTCGACCCACGCAGACGGTAATATCCCCTTATCAACAATGGGACAATAGACTGTCAGACCGCAGAATTTCCCCCATCAAATCAGGTCTTGGATTTAAAGTATCTACGATCCGAAATAAAACATCAGGGCTGCACCAGCTATCAACAGAGCCAGTCCCAGCCAAACCAGCAGTTTTCGCAAGGTATGGTCTGACTCGACAATCGGCGGCGGCGGCTCGATAATGGGCGGCGAGGGTTTGTAGACGATTTCATCGGAGGGCTGGTTTCTCATCCCTTCCGGAGCAGAACGGCGATACAGATCTTCTGTTTTAGGCAACTCGTCAATCGGGCTTGCTTTGATCGGTTTTGCGTCCAGCCTACCGCGCACACGCTCGTAAATTTCGCGCACCTCGCTGGGCATGTTCTCCATGCCACTCGGCATCATATCTGTTTTGTTTTCGGGCTCTTTATCTGAAATATCGTATCCGGCTTTAAACTTGAAATAATCATGCCGGGTTTTGGCAGGCATGTCGGCCGGGCTGTCGTATTCTTTCCCCTGAAAAACGATCTTGGTCATCAGGACCTCCTGACCTAACTATACCAAATCCCTGGCAGGGTTTCAAATCGAGCAGCAGGTATAGCATTTTTGTTTCTGTGGAAAAGGTGCAAAAGAGCACAAGAACAGATTCAATGCCCTTTAGCGAATGAATGCCAGGAGACATTCAACTCCGTTATCACATTAGCTGAAATGCAGATTCGCCAGAACCCCCAGGAAGAACACAAAAACTGAAGCAACGACCACGCGCGCGATCCACCCGGGGCCGGGGATGAAGGCCATCATCTCAAGGACAACGTCTTTTAGCACGGTGGAGATGCCCCAGATCGCAGTTGCAGTAAAACCGATTTCCCGCAGGCGGAGTTTGAAATCGTACTTTTTGGCCAGGTGCACGATCATCAAAACTTCCAGGCCAGTCAGAAGCAATGAAGAGCCAGGAATCGGGCTGGCTACACCGGCGATCAACCCGGCGGCAAGTGCGTAAGTGATAATAAGTAAGATTGGGCGCATACTTTTATAACTTCCACTTCAATATCATTTTGTATGGATTTAAAGTCGATATCATCCAATAATGATAACGCAATTAGGACAAGATACAACTTCCGTTTCCAGCGAAGTCACGGCTTTTTTTAAGTTTGGGCAATGTCACTCTCCCGAAGGACATCGGGACGATGTGAGGGAGCGTTTGTTGTGACCGAAGAGTCTCCTACGCGGCGGACGAGATGCTTCGTTACGCTCAGCATGACATTAGGGAATATCGCGCGGGATTTCCAACGCATCCTCCTTCGCATTTTTCCTGAACTCTGCCCGTAGATTCTGCCAGCCTTTCTTGAGCGTGGGGATAAAGTAGGGAAATTCTTCAGGAGTCAAAATCTGGGCGCGTGGGCGGAAGAATAAATTGTGTAAAAACGCCGCAGGTCGTTTCTCGTCTGTAAACAGCACCGCGCGGATATCACCCACACCTTCGTTCTCGTAGTGCTCGCGCAGAGCATCCATCAGGGTCGAGCCCCAGTATTGCCGCCGCCATTCCGGTTTCACAAACACGCCATCCAGCGTGGCGGAGCCCTGTTCGTTGATGAAACCGGTCGCGAAACCGAGCAATTCGTCATCCGCTCGCAGACAGAGTGTTGTACGATTCGACTGCCCGAGCAGAGACTCCCAATCGGCTTCGACAGGCAGGTCGGAGAGCTGCGCGAGATCGCTCTCGGCGGCGGGGGAAACGGTCAATGCTGAGGGAAGAGACTGCTCTTTGCCCAGAAGCCGTTTCAAGATCCAGAAAAGACCGGGGAGCAGCGGCAGGGTCAGGGTCAGCACAACGATCCATCCCGATGTCCGATAGTACGTCTCATTCGAGCGTAACAGGCTCACGCCAACGATCATCATGTTGTAAGTGAAATGCGACATGATGGTTGTGAACAGGTCGAATTTCAGGAAAACGAAGCCCAGGAACAGGGCGGCGATGGTCAATTCAATTCCGCGAACGTAAATGGGATAGGTCACATATCCGCTGTGCGCAAAAGCCCATAAGGCGCCGGGGATCAACAGGGCCAGCCAGACCTGCCGCTTGCGGAAGACCCATACGAAGAAGGCGATGCCGATCAGGCGGAAGAGCAGTTCTTCCGTCAGCGCTGCGGAGAGACCGATGTCAAACGCGTACAGGAACGGGAAAGGCGTGGCAAACAGGTTGCCGTATTCTGCGGTAACCGGCGACCACCAGCCCAGATATTTGGAAGTAAGCAGATAGAACAGCACCACGTAGCCCATCTGCATCCCGCCGAACATCAAACCACGCCATGCAGATCGGCTGAACGTAAGCCAGCGTTCCGGCCCGCGCGCCAGGATGCGGTCGTGTTTGGGCCAGGCCAATTTCGACAGCGCCTGCCCGCCCATCCAGACCGCAAACACCAGCGCGAAATCGATGAACGCGCCGAAGACCACGCCTACAGCATTCATTACCCAGAAAAGCCCGTAATCCTGAGTCGTGCCGTAAGAGAGGGGATAGAGCGGTATAAAGTTGATGTATGATGCCAAGGAAACCACCCCAACTAATATGGCCGGCCACAGGGCGCGGCGTCCATCCGGACGCACCATCACGATCCCGAACACGCCTGCCAGCAGAAAAACCACCAGTCCCAGGAAGTATGTGATCCCATCCAGAAACCCTGCAAGGTCACGCTCTGATGCATACTGGCGGGTGAATGCCTCGGGGACTTTGATCCAGGCATCGACGTAGCCGACCCGATCCCCCTGTACGTTGACGGTGTACCTTAGCTCGGCCTCACCCGCTGAGAACGTGCGCGACTTCCACTCGAAGGAGTGATCCACACGGCCACCGGGACGCGCTTCGCTCGCCGCCTCCACCTGCTCCCAATTCGACGAGTCCCAGCCCGCGTATTGTGACAGGAAGTCTTCCGCGATTGCGCTGGCAGCCTCCTGCGAAACATCCGCGCCGGGAGCGTCTTCTTTTATCACGTGATTCAAGCCCAGGAATTCACCGTCTGGCATCAGATAGACGTAGAACTCTTCTTTTTCCATTGGCTTGAACCAGCGTGCTGACCAGTAATACAGCGGCCAATCTTCTTCCGCCATGCGCCGGTTGGACTCTTCCACGCCCAGCGTACGCTGTAGGTAATACAATGGAGAACTATCGCCTGAAAAGGACAGCGCAAACTTGTAATCCTGGGGAGCATACCCGAACTGGACCAGATAATCCCTGGCTATATTCTCAGCCTGCGCCCGGGAAATCGTCACGTCCACCGAAGCGCTCGGCATGGCACGCTCATACAGGTTGAAAAAGGTCATCGCGCCCGCAACGCCAAACAAGACGATCAATATTTCCACCCACAGGGACGTTTTTTGGCGAACGATTGGATAGGTACGGTTCATAGCTCCCTCTCTTTTTTGCGTAACAGGTTCAACTGGTCAGGTTTTCAA
>JBAVJG010000626.1:0-3184 GCA_049687655.1 Anaerolineales bacterium
CAATGACAGTGGTCACGTTGACCATTAAAATATCCCGCGGAATCGATTGGCTGACCGTTTCCATTAACTCATCCAACAATTGACGGGCGCGATGTTCGGCGTTGGTATGCAGGATCGCCAGCCGCTCCAGCGGGCCGAGTTCCCGCAAGGCATTGTAAATGCGTTCGCCGGCCTGACGCGTTGTCCGCACGGCACCGATAGGCTTGACTTCGCCGTTCAACAATTCGACAATCGGTTTGATGTGCAGCAACCCGCCCAGGGTTGCCACCGCGCCCGGAACACGTCCGCTGCGGCGCAGATATTCCATCGTATCTAGCGCGGCCAAGACCTTCGTGCGCTGGCGCGTGGAACGGATGGCTTCCAGAATGCCATCCAGACTCAGATCCTCCATACTGGCCTGGGCGGCTGCCAAGACCTGAAACCCGAGCCCGAGGGTCAGGGAGCCGCTATCCAGCACGGTGATGCGCTCGCGGAAATCGTGCGCAGCCAGACGCGCTACACTGACAATGGCAGTCAACTCCACGGCGGCGTGAATGGAGAGAATATGATCGCAGCCAGCATCGAATAGTTTTTGGAAGCGTTCGGCAAAATCGCCGGTGGATGGAGCCGCGGTGGTCGGTGGTTGTTTCATGCCTGGCAGACGCGTGTAGTACTCCTCGCGGGAGAGGCCTTTACCATCTGCATAGGATTGACCGTCCAAGACGAGCACTGCCGGAACAACTTCAATTTCATACTCTTCGATAACATGCTGGGGGAGATCGGAGGTGGAATCAGTGACAATGCCGAGTTTCATATTCTATTTCTATCCTATGGAATACCACAACTGACAACTTAAATGTGTCACTCTGAGGGAGTGTTCGCCGCGACCGAAGAGTCTCGTTTCTTAGTTTTAGAGATGCTTCGCTTCGCTCAGCATGACATGCATTAAAGTGAATAATCAACTGAAGTTCGGCAAGCAATTTAGCTGCTGGACAATCATAGTTCTTTACTCTACAGAAATAATGAACTGGTAATGTGGCTGTCCGCCATCCTGGACTTCGATTTCCTGCCCCGGATAGGTTTCGCGAACTCTATCGGAAATGCGATTGGCTTCCGTCAGGGAAAGGTCTTCCCCAAAGAACAATGTGATTAGTTCATGCTCTTTGGCTTTCGCTTTTTCGAGCAACTCCATGCACGCTGCTTCGACAGATTTTGCAGAGCAGACCAGCTTGCCGTCCAGGAGCGCGATCACCTGCCCCTCTTCCACGTTGACACCATCGATCTCCACGCTACGCGTTGCAACCGTGATCTCTCCAGCTTTCACCAGTTCCAGCGACTTGTTCATCTTCTCCGCAATCACTTCTACATCGCCATCTGGATTGAGCGCCAGCAGGGCAGACAGTCCTTGTGGTACATTGCGGCTCGGCACCACCTGCACGCTCTTAACCGTCACATCCTTGGCCTGATTGGCTGCCATAATAATATTCTTGTTATTTGGCAAAATAATGATTTTATCCGTCGGCAGGTTCTCAAAGGCAGCCAAAATCTCCTGCGTGCTGGGGTTCATGGTCTGCCCGCCTTCGACAATAGCCGCTACACCCAGACTGGCAAAGATACGGCTCAGTCCCGGCCCCGGGGAGACCGTCACCACTGCGATCTGCCCCGCCTCTACATTTGCCAGTTCGAAATAGTCCCCTTTGGCTTTCTGGTCGATCTCGTCCATCTGGGCTACCAGGTTTTCCATGGCCACCTTGGTGATCGTGCCGATGTCCATGATGTAATCGATCGGCAGGTAACGGTTCTCCAGCGGTACGTGGATGTGCATGCGGTACATGCCCTCGCCCTCGCCCACCTGAATGGAGGTTCCCATCTCTTCCAATTTTCCGTAAAAGGACTGCAGATTCAATTCGCCCTGCGGGTAGAAATCGACAACCACTTCAAAGTCCTGCCCCTCTTCGACTTCCTGCATAGCGCTTTCGAAGTCCAGTGCCGAGATGGGCTGCACCGACGCCAGCGGTGTATCCAACGAATCACCATAAATATGACGCAACATACCCTCCAGAATTAAGAACAGGCCCATACCACCCGAGTCAACCACACCGGCCTGCTTGAGGACTGGGAGCAGTTCCGGGGTCCGTTCGACCGATTCGTCCGCAGCCTTGACAGCGATCTCGAGGATCTCAATCGGGTCTTGGGTGGATCCTAATCCGGCTTCCGTTGCCGAGGCAATATCCTTGGCGACAGTCAGGATGGTCCCTTCCACCGGGCGGACGACCCCTTTATAGGCCGTGTCACGCGCCTCAGCAAACGCCTTGACCAGCCCTGGCCCATCCAGCACCTCCTGCCCCTGCAATCCGCGCGAAAAACCGCGCCACAACTGCGACAGGATGACGCCCGAGTTGCCACGCGCGCCCATCAACGCGCCCTGCGAAACCGCCGCCGCCATATCATCCACGCTGCGATGGCCCAGTGAACTGATCTCGTTATAGGCCGATTGCATGGTCAGCACCATATTGGTGCCGGTGTCGCCATCCGGGACGGGGAATACGTTCAGTGCGTTGACCGTCTGTTGATTGGTCCGCAGCCAGGTTAACCCAGCTTCCACCAGCCGCTTGAGTGACTGGCCATCCATTGGGGCATTACGAAATTTCTCCAGTCTTTTCTGTGTATCCGGGGAATCCAATCCCATACTATCTCTCCTGCTCCTCTGGCCTTAATCGGTGTTGCTGACACGCAGACCGGCTACGTGTACATTGATGGTATTGACGCGTAGCCCCAACGCTTTTTCCACATGGTAGCGGACCGTGTTGGCGACACTGTTCGCTACCGAAGCTATGCGCGTGCCGTATTCCACAACGATATATATTTCGATATCCACTTTTTCCCCGTCATACTCAACTGACACCCCGCGAGTCGGCACACGTGTAAGGGTGTGTGCCAGTCCCTCGGCAATATTTTTGGGAGCCAGCCCTACCACGCCATATGATTCGAGCGTAGCATGATAGGCAATGGTTGCGACAGCATCGGGTGAGATGTGAATGCCGCCTAAAGATGTAGTTTCTTCGCCCATATTTCAATCCTCTTTGATTATCAATATATCTTCTTGTAGAAGGGTACGATGTGTGGTAGAATGCTGTGCTTGCGGGAGCAAGCCGCAACTTTGTAATTATAGCAAGAAAGGAATTTGTAAGATGGCTAAGTGTGC
>JBAVJG010000627.1:0-2172 GCA_049687655.1 Anaerolineales bacterium
TGCAGGTTTCCTTTGATCACGCGCCAGACAATGCGGGGGTGCAGCATGCTGGGCGGGGGCGCGACCATGTTGATCACCTTCAGGAAGGCGATGGAAACCAGGGGGTCGTTGTGGGCTGCAAGATGCAGCTTGCTGATGTACCAGTTGAGGAAGCGGACCATGGGTGTGCGCGGTCCTTCGATCTCGGGATAGGCCAGGTCATTACCCACAGCAGCGCTCCAGGAAATGTCGATGATTTTGCTGGCTTTGGCGAAGAAGCGCTCAGTAAGTTGGCCCTGGCCGTCAGACAGGCATTCTCCGAGAGCCTGGGTTTCCAGGGCCGCCACTGTCATACCCTGACCGTAAATGGGATTGAAACTACACAACGCATCTCCTATTACCAGGTATCCATCTGGAAAACGAGCCAGTTTTTCATAGCGAAGGCGCAGGTTTGCCGGGAATTTATAAGGGATCGGCTCACCAAGTGGTTCCGCGTCCTTGATAACGTTGTAAATTTGAGGCGCTGGTAACCGTCTAGCCGATTCAATGAATTTCTGGAAATCCGTGGACGTATGATCGCCCAGATACCCACCCAGCGTTACTACCCAACGATCCCCATCCTGAGCCAGCATGACACCCAGACGTTTGTTCGGCGGCGTGGTCAGGAAGACAATCCCCTTCAACCCTTGAAGATGTTCCGGCACCCGGCGAAAATAACAGGTGGTATATCCCATACCGATCTTTACTTCTTCCTCGTTCGGCCGGCCATATCCCAGATTCTCCAACCAGACCGGGCTGCGCGAGCCGCGTCCGCTCGCATCGACCACCAGATCAGCTGCCACCGTTTCCTCGACACCGCCAGCCTGACGGTCATCCAGGCGCACACCAGTGACTCTCGATTTGTCGGTTGTTGTCACCAGTTCCAAAACGTTGCAATTCTCTCGTGCTTGCACATTTGGCAATGCCAGCACGCGAGCACGGACAGCGGCCTCCAGTGTGGGCCGGGAGACACCAACACCGGATAGGTCACTGTGGCCAGGCTGGTGATAGCCGCCGCTGTGGTGCCAACGTACCTTTTGACTTACGTCTGTGATATTGGCGGCTCCCAAATGGGTCAACTCCTCCGTCAGGCCAGGGACATAGGCTTCCATGATCCGACGGCCGCGCTCCAGCAGGACATGGGTGTGTTTGCCCTGCGGCACACCTTTGCGGTTTTTACCCGGAGTTGGGAACGTATCACGTTCTAACAAGGTAACTTGCTCGAAATGGTCAGCCAATACTCTGGCTGTCAGAAGCCCCGACATGCTGGCCCCGATGACGATCGCATTTTTTCTGGTTAGTTTTGACATTTGATACCTCCATAAAGCTGTGTTCCTTTTCGTCTACCTTTAGCATAGGACAAAGGGAACACAACGTCATGCCCCGAACGGGGTATTTCAGTGGGGTATTCTGGATGTCAACAAAAATGGGTTGTTAGTGATTTAACAGGTTCAGCTCTCTGGCTCTGGCTGCCGCCTCGGTACGGCTATGAACCCCCAGTTTCTCATAAATGTGACTGGCATGCTTTTTAACCGTCCCCGCCGAAACGACTAATTTTTCTGCGATCTCAGGGTTGGTCAACCCGGCAGCCATCAGTTCCAGAACGTCTATTTCCCTCTCAGTGAGCGGTTCCGGTAAGGTGGTTTTCACGGGAGCAGAAGAGGGGATATTCTCGCCGAAAGCTCCCAGCAGTTTATCCACGTAGACAGGCATGACCTGGCGGGAGCGGGCTTCCTGCAATAACCGGCCCATCGGCAATCCCAGGTCAGCGAAAAGACGGACATACCCTTCGGGCTTTGCCAGGCGGAGCGCGTGTTCCAGAGTGGTCATGGCCTGTGGTTTGTTGCCTCGTTTCCAATGCAGAAGCGCCTGAAGCGCCAGTGCTTCGATGTGGAGGCCCTTGCGGCCTTCTTCCTTCGCTCTGGGAAGAATACTATCTAGAAGTTCCTGCCCAGAGATGAGCGATTCTCTATCCCCCTTGGCAAGCAGCAGGCGAGTCAGGGCAAGTTGATCGAACTCATTTCCCAGTGGTTCCTCAATCGGAGCGTCTCTTAACTTCGAATCAGCCCAATCGATGGCCGTTTCTAATTCGTCCTGTGACAGCCACAAGTCCAGTCGGAGGCGCTCAAAGCGACTGGTCCAATGAGCGAATTG
>JBAVJG010000628.1:0-4472 GCA_049687655.1 Anaerolineales bacterium
AGATTAATGTTGTTAGGAGTTATGCAGTTGAATGGGAGTAGCCCGATGTCTATTTCAAACACCCTCCCAGGCAAGCCACCACCTGGTTACGAAGAAACACTTTACTGGAAAATTAGCGAAAAAGCCAGTACCACGATTATCATGAATCTATTGACGATACCCCTGGCTATTGTCTTCGGAATCGGCTTTTTCACCTTTGCTAACATATTTGGTAAGCCACAAGAAATCACCATTGGAAATTCAAATCTTTCGCTGATTCTTATTATTGGCATTATTGGCATATTAGTAGTAATTCCATTGCATGAGCTTGCACATGGGTTTGCATGAAAACTTTTGGAGCACCAGCGAAATATGGTTTCATTTGGAAGGGATTTATGTTCTATGCTACTTCGCCTGGGTATGCCTTCCAACGCAATCGATACATTGTGATCATCCTCGCTCCGTTAGTAAGCCTGAGCATCCTGGCATGTTTTGGTATTCTGATTCTGGCAGGCACTTCGATGATATGGTTGCTGGCTGTTTGGGCCACAATTAACGGCAGCTCAGCCATTGGCGATTTATGGATAACGACGATTGTGCTGCGCTATCCATCATATGCATATGTTATTGACGAGCAAGACGGAATGCGGATCTTCATGCCACAAACTGATACGGGTTCTGAATGAAATAACGGTTCCAACCTTGCCCCGCAAGACGTGCCCAACGCGATATCGAACGAGACCGAACTTGTCGATTCGTTGGGCATGGGATATATCAACATCCCTGTCAACTGGAATACGCCCACCAGGGACGGTTTGAACCTCTTTATGGACGCCATGGATCGCAACCAGGACAAAAGAACCTTGTGCATTGTGAGGCCAATTTTCGAGCCAGCGCTTTCATTACCATGTACCGGATTTTGAGATTGGACTGGAATCCCGAAGATGCCTTTGGGACGATGCACACGATCTGGGATGAAGACGCCTTTCCCGTTTGGAAGATGTTCATCGAGGATGCTATCCAGAGAAGCCAGGATGGATCGTAAAGCAGTTGAGATTTAAGGAGAGAAGGATGAAGACAACCATGCTTCCGGAGCACCCCGACGCGAAATCGCCGGCAGGGGCAGACATTCGTTTCCTTATGGATGGCGAAACGGGCAGCATGATCCATAGCACAGTCCCTGCGCATCAAGTCAATAAAGCGATTGTGCACGCAACGGTCAACGAATTCTGGTACGTGTTGGAGGGACACGGTGAGATTTGGAGAGATGATGGCGTAGAGAGTTGCCTCACTGATCTCGTTCCAGGCACCTCCATCGATATTCCGGTAGGAACAGCCTTTCAGTACCGAAACGTATCAGATGTAGATTTGAAGTTCATTTGCGTCACCATGCCGCCCTGGCCGGGAGACTCAGAGGCTACTTATGTCGAGGGGAAATGGCAGCCAACGATTTGATGCTGCCCGTCATCATGGCGCAGTTTGAGCTATTGAGCGCAGACGGCGCGCATAGATGTGGATGCCCCGCCGGTTATTGGCGGGGTTGCGGCGTTGAAATATGAGTAAGCAGTGGACAGCCCGCCCCGGCTTCGCCGCGCGGGCCGGGGTAATCAGTGAACAGTTAGACCCTAGAGGATTGGGAATCCTCTAGGGTCTTTTTAATGCCAGTGTTTTTGTTTTTGAGATTTGGGTGGTTACTTTTCAAGCATCTTCTGCAGAAGCGGAATGATGACCGGCAAGTCTTCATGCACTGTCCGCCAGACCACCTTAGTGTTGACCCCGAAATATTCATGCGTCAGTTTGTTCCGCATGCCCATAATTTCCCGCCAGGGGATAGCAGAATTTTCTTCCTTTACGCTTTCGGGAATTTGACGGGCCGCTTCGCCGATAATTTCAAATGCTCGAATGACAGCGTAGACCGCTTTGTCGTCTGTTTTGAATTCTTCAAAATTCAACTCATCTATAAAAGAAAGCGCCTTTTCGGCGTTTTCCAGCATGTCGCGTAAATAATCCTCATAGACGCGTTTCATACAGGCATTGCTTCTTTCAGAATGACTTTTCCTATCGCAGGCTTAAGCGAATCCTTCATCACCAAATCGACCTTGACCCCCAACTCATCAGACAAATAATTCTCGATAGCAATAAACGTCAACAGGCTCGGCTCCTCGCGGAAGGTTACCAGAAGGTCCAGGTCGCTGTCTTCCTTCTGTTCAGCACGGACATAAGAACCGAACACTTCCAGCGTTTCCACGTCGTATCGTTCCGCGAGGGTGGGAAGTTGCTGGCGGAGATTTTTGAGCAGACTTTCAAGCGAGTGTTCACGTGCCATGGAATGATTATACACAACTTCCCGGGGCTTTCGATAAAGCGCTCAAGACCGCTTCATAAACGAGTCAAGACTCGTTCGGAATCATCTGCCCGGACGATTTGATCGTCCGCCGACTCGTTTGGAGATGAGGTGAAGTACATCAAAACAGGGCCGGCCTGAAAATATAACCTTAAACCCCCTTTCCGGACCTGCCAGGCGCTGTGTGGAGGTCGTCGCGGTTCTTAGAAAAGAAATCCAAAATCCAGTTTCCTCGCGTATACCTTAATAGGAGGGGAGGTACTTGCAAACAAAGGATCCTGGAGGTGATGCATCCGCGAAAAAACTTGGTGCTATATTTAAGCAACTCATTTATCTTGCCTGAGCGTTAAAGTGGGCATCATAATTCATCAGGCGCAATTCAGTGACCAAGCGAGGTGATGCCTATGACTATTTATGGGGCCATAGTAACCGGCGTTAACTGCCTTTAACAAAAACACAAGTTGACTATCCAAAAAATTAGAATCTAAAGATAGGAGTTACCCGATGAGAAAAAGACTGCTGACATTACTGGTACTGGCAGCGGTATTGCTATTTAGCGCTACCCTTGTTTCAGCAGATAGCGACAACTCAGCCCTGGTCGTCAGGCTGGATAATGGATGTGAATGGTCCTTTGGGAGTTTAGCTGCCGAAGGAGGCCTTCAATACGTAGAAACCCAAAATGGAACATGGACCTTGTCTTGCCATGGGGAAATCGTCGCAGGATTACCGATTGACCAGGCTGTAACTGTTATGTCGACTGCCGACGATCCGGTCGGCCCGTGCTTTACCCCATTTGGTTCCACTTTCGATTGGACCGCGACCTTTTCTCCTGATGGCGAATCGAGCTTTACCTGCCACGGTGACCTGACCCCAACGGAGCCCGGTGAAAATGGGGCTTTGGTCATTAGCCTGGATCATGATTGCAGTTGGTCCTTCGGTGATTTTTACGCTGAAGGCGGATTCCACTACACCGAATCTCCAAACGGGACGTGGACTCTGGTCTGCCAGGGCGACATCCTTTCAGGCCTACCCGATACGACCGTCCGATTCAATTCTACTCCAGACAATCCGGTGGGAGTGTGTCGGACACCATTTGATACCACGCTCGATTGGCAGGCAATCTATTCGCCCAGCGGCAAATCGAGCTTTGTCTGTCAGGGAGAATTGCCCTATTAAATTAGCTGCCTTGCCACTCGACCGCGTCCATTCCCCCGCCGGTTTTAGCTGGGCGCAGTGTTGCGGTATGAGTGAACAGTTAGACCCTAAAAGTCTTTGTGTAGACCTTTAGGGTCTTTTTACGAAAACGAAGGCTGTTGGGGACTAACTTTTCAACACTTCTATGAATAGCCGGGTGAGCGTACCAATGGATTGCTTTCGTTGAAAGTCAACCATCCTTTGACCAAATTTCGGAGTATTGCGAGAATTTGCCCGGAGTGGGTCGGGTTTTGCGATGAATGGACAGCGCACCACAGCTTTTTGCGGATGATCGAACATCAACAGATTATTGACAGTACCAATCCCCGATTGCACATCATAAATATCCTGGCCTGGATACGAACCCCACGGGGTGAGCATGAGCATGTAGGCAGTCACGCCCCACTCGTTGACCACTACAGTCCCATAGCGCAGGTTTTCAATTGCGCGTTCCACAGCAGCCGCGATTTTAGGATCTTTCATCGATGTGGGATGCACAATGATGGATGCCACTAATGTTCCCCAAAGCGTGTCATTGGCGAAATCGACTGCTTTGTCGATATAGGCCTCCACACTTTCTGCATCGAGCCCGGTTTCAGCGAAGAGACCACAGAAGGCTTCTTGCGTGAAGCAGATATCATCTTTGTTCGCATCGTCCACGTCCGGGATCAGAGTCCACGGCAGTTGACCCTCAGTTGGGTCGCCAAGTTTGAGCGCTTCCGGGTGTTCGCTCACGAAGCGCTTTTGGATATCAATTGTTCCCGGGTAATATGCCTTGCGAGTAGGGATTTGCGACAGGAAATCTGCCGTGGCGCTGTTCAATTTATTACGCTGATCCCATCCTTCCCAGTTGATGATCATGCGCGGTGTCAGGCAGCCATATCCGGCATTGATCGATAGCCATGTCCCCAGTTTGACAGCCTGGGCTTGTATATCGGATTCGCCCCAGGGCCCG
>JBAVJG010000629.1:0-6226 GCA_049687655.1 Anaerolineales bacterium
ATGTTCGCTGTTGTAATTTTCATAGGATTGCATGCTGCCAACCGAGTGGGATTAGGCCTGCCGATCCTTGAAGCAAAACTTCAGGATGAACCTGTTGGTGGAAAAATCAAGGCTCTTCTGTTTTCAAGTATCCTGCTTGGCATCATCGGCTCAATTGTTGTAATTTTGCTGGACGTGCTGGTTTTCAATCCATTACTGATGGCGGAGTTAGGGGATAAAGCTGCCGCCCTCAACCAGGAGGCTTTACAACCCGCCGCTTGGAAAGGATTGCTGGCCTCTTTCTACGGGGGCATCGACGAGGAAATCTTGCTACGGCTTGGGCTGATGTCGATCCTGGTCTGGCTTGGGCGCTTTGTCAGCAAAACCGAAGAGGGCCGTCCTACGCTCACCATCTTGTGGACCTCAAATATCCTGGCAGCTGTGCTATTCGGCCTCGGGCACCTTCCGGCTACCGCTGCACTCTTTCCAATTACACCGCTAGTCATCCTGCGTGCAGTTACGCTTAACGGACTGATCGGCGTCGCCTTTGGCTATCTCTATTTCAGACATGGCCTGGAAGCGGCAATGCTCTCACATTTCACCGCGGATATCGTTTTGCACGTGCTCTTGGCACTGTAACTTATTTGCCGGTGTTAGCCTGTAAGGGCAAAATTTTTCCTAAGTTTTCACTGACGAATATAGAACATACATTCTAATTTTCGCATTCATCTTTCAGTGTACAATCCGAACATGTCCAAAAAGACTGTCGCTATTCTTTCGCTCATGCTCCTGACCAGTGCCCTGCTCGGTTCGTCTGTACTCACACGCGGCCACTTCTGGGGCGACGACTTTGCAGCCTACATCATGCAGGCCAAAAGCATTCTCACCGGAGACATGGACGAGTTCGTTGCTTCCAACACCTTTACCGTAACGCAATCCTCCGAACAGATCGGACCGGCGGCTTACCCGTGGGGTTTCCCACTCATGCTGACCCCGGTGTATGCTCTGATAGGGCTCAGCCCCCTGGGCTTGAAATTCCCAGGCTTGATGGCCTACCTCGCCTTCTTATTGGTTTTCTTCTTTTTGATCAAGCGCCGCTTCACGCTGACCGAAAGCCTGCTGGCCTTTTCCCTGTTCGCGTTCAACCCCGAACTTTTGCGCTTCCTCGATAACATTCTTTCCGACATGCCCTTCCTGTTTCTCTCGACGCTGGCCCTCCTGTTAGCGGATTTGTATATCCACGAAACCCGGAAAAAACGCAGGTGGATACTGGCCACCATAACCGGTGCCGCCATTTTCGCGGCTTACTTCGTACGGACTCAAGGACTGATCCTACTGGCCAGTATGTTGCTTTTCCAGGCCATCCGTTTTTTGAGGCAGGACAAAGAGCGACGGTCTATCATAGTTGAAACATTGCTCACCGTAGCAACGTTTGGCGCGCTTTTGGGAATTTCGTCACTGATATTTCCGGGCGGTCAATCATCCTACCTGTCATTATATTCCGGGTTCAGCCTTGAGTTGCTGATAAACAACATTGTTAGCTATTCTCAGTTATTTGGAGAGTTCTTTTCCAGCTTGCCAGGGCAAGAACTGTTCTTTGGCATTTTTGCAGTGCTATTCTTTGTCGGGCTGATAACCCGCTTTAAGACAGATTTGCTATTCATACTCTACATTGCCTTGTATCTCCTCGTGTTGTGGACATGGCCAGAATGGCAGGGCTATCGTTTTATCCTCCCGATGTTGCCATTGTTTATTTATTTCACTATACAAGGTATCCGAGCAACGCTATCTAAAATTGGAGAAAGCAAAAAAGAGTTATTGCGGAAAGGTATCTATGCTTACCTACTCTTGATTGTGATTCTCTTTGCCTACAAATCTGGAGCGAACGCATATGGGAACCTGCGCGTTGACCGGGAAATCAACGGCCCATTTGATCCTCTTAGCCTTGAAACCTACGATTTCATCCGAAATGAAACCCCACCTGAAAGCGTGATTGTGTTCTTCAAACCGCGCGCCATGCACCTGATGACCGGCCGAAATGCGCTAGCGCTGACTGAATGCGACCGGATCTCGGATGGTGATTATCTGGCGTTGAGCAAAAAGGTGGGCGAGAATTTACAAATCCCCCCAGATCAGATTGACGAGTGCAACCTGCCGCTGGAAAAGGTTTATGAGAACCGCAGGTTTATTGTCTATAAGTTGTTAGATTGACACTTTAGTATCAGGAGTTACCTATGAGTGCGTAGGCCCTATAGGAATATCTAAGAGACAAACTGAAACTTTTTCATCAGGAGCGGTGTATCTTTTGCAGAAATATCGTGCCTCTGTAAAGGAAATATCCTATTGAAGTTGCTGTTTCGTCACTTCTCATTCTATCTGTTTTTGAGCATTGTCCTGAATGGCTGTGCGGTAATCGACACATCCCATTCAGAGAAATCAAAAACAGATAGAGCGCGGGAATATTCTTGCCCTGTTACCGAACCTGATTGGATTAAGCCACCGGAAGATTCTGCGGTCCAAGGCTCACCTGGATATGGGTACTATTTTGTAAATGAAGATCGTTCAATCTGGGCGTCAGCATGGTGGAGAGAAGATGAAGAATACCATCTTCTCTCGAGTGAAGATGGTATAAAGGTGGCCTGGTTTCGACCTGAAGGAGCTACTTTAGAAATTACGGGACAGCGCCTCGACGCGCAAGCTCCTCCTCTTGATGCCTACGTTCCCTGCTGTTACCCAACACAATTTCAGGCCACAGGTTTAGCTTTTCCCACAGAAGGATGCTGGGAAGTTACTGCAACAGCAGCGGATAATGTGCTTTCCTTCATCGTCAATGTTGAGCCTTGATCGTGGCTTACAATCCTTCACATAAGCTGTTGTACTGCCCACTGGTATTGTAATGTAAGGAGGTTGTTGTGAAACTCATATACCGGCGTTTCCCCTTGCTTCTATTGCTGGTGTTGCTCGTCCTGGCAACACCGGTCATGGCCAAAGGCCCGGTGGACAAGATAACCATCGAGGGTCCCGGCCTTGCAAATCCGATTGAAATCACTGCCCCCGATATCCTGAGTCACTTTGACCCATGGGGAGGCCAGTTCATTGGTACCGGTGGCCCCTTAGCCGGCCCGCCACCACACATCAAAGAGCCCTATCTGGTCAAGTTCTATCTGGAGAATCAGCAAGATGAGCTTACCTTGAGGTACATGTTTTATTACTACTTCACCCCTACGGGGATGACCGGTTACATTTATCTACCAGGACCAGGTGAACCCTACTACCAGACCAACTCAGGTACCATCATTCGGGGGAAATCAGACGGCCGATGGCACAATGCCATACCAGGCTGGGACGATGTTATGGTAAATGTTGTTGCAGAAGCGGGGGAAGTGTCCGGTTTTGCGGGTATGAACTCTGCGTGGGTCCGCGGTGTTTTCCTTGGAATAAGTATATTACTTACAGTTGCTGTGGTATATCTGCTTTGGTTGCGAAAACAGCCTGATCAAACCAGTCGGGCAGTCTCAGAAGAACAACCCCGGTAATAAAAATTTGTTATCCAGTCAGCGAAGGCACCATCTACTCTTCTTCCGGCACCAGATACGCCACTGCGCGGCCTTTCTGACCGTCCATGACAAGGTCCATGTGGTGACCGGGACGGGAATCTTCAACGGCCAGCAGGCGCAGGGTCCGTGTGAGGCGTTTATTAATTGAAATGAATTTGAGTACCTTGTTGGGGGTCTTGTAAAAAAAGTCGTGGTTGAAGAATATATCTTTGTCATCCAGAAAAACAGCCAACGGATAGATGTGAGCCTCCATCAAGTCCTGGAAGAAATGTGTGCCGAAGGATGGTTCGGGCGAGGGGCCAACTGATTCGCCGGAAAGTTCGACCAGCGCACGGGCGTTGTAAATATCGCCATAGGCCACATGGACTCCCAGATCGGGCGTAGAGGTGCCCCAGCGTCCAGGACCAACCGCGATGAAGGTCTCATCTTCCAGTGCAGCATTGAGTTGTCCGATCGCGCGTATAAGTTTGGTGCGTTCGGCCTCTGTCGAAATACTGAAATATCCTTCGGGCGAAACAAACAGCACATAGCGAATCCCCTCGATCACGCCCTGCGGCACCATGCGTTGCGTGGAAAAGATGATATCTTTCTCCAGCAGTTCACGCGGCAAATTCGCCTGGCCGGTTTCTTGAATATGACTCTGCGGGCGGCACTGCAAAAGCGTAATGCGTACATCCGGTTTTTGTGTATTGGGGTTCAAAACCTTGACAGTAAATTCGGTGTCGACCGGCGAATTGTAGTGGGTTTCCAGCAATTCCAGCGCATCGCGCATACGCGCCGGGAAAGGTGTGCGCGAGAGCAGACCCTCATAGGTAATGACCAGCTTTTCAGGTTCAACCATATTACTGCGCATGGCCCCCAGATAGCCATCTTGGTCCACCTGGACGATATAGCGAATGGGTGGATAGCGTGGGTTCAGCACTTCACTGGCCGGGATGCTGCAGAATTGATTGGCCTCCAAATCGATAACATCCAGGCTTTGTTGCGAGTATCGACGGATGGATTTCACATCAGCAGTGGGATGCAGTTTCGGATGACTAAGCGCTACCAGACGCGGATAATCGTCTGCTATCTGATCGACGGCCCGGGTACCCAGCCCCCACACCAACCGTAAAAAACCATCCTCCTGACGAATCTGCGGCGACCATCGATACAGGTTGCGGCTGAAAGCCACCCCCGCACCCTGCGGGAGATAGTAACGGCCAACCTGTTCCCCTTCCACGTGCTGGATCAAAATGGCGATACGCTCATCATAATCCGCCAATCCATTTTGATGCCGGTAAAGGAGCGCATCCGGGTTGACACTGCTGGCGTATACACGAGAAATCGCATTGGTCAGGGCAAACAAATTCTCTTCCAACGTGCCTTGATTGGGGCAGAAAATACTTTCGTACTTTCCAGCAAAGGAAGTGCCGAAATTATCTTCCAACAGGCTGGAAGAACGGACGATCAGCGGTATTTTCTTGGCATTCCTGACCAGTTCTTTCAACCGTTCCTGAATTTCCGGCGGGAATTGCCCTTTTGAAAATTCAGTGCATACGATGGGATAATCCTTTCGGATTTCATCCTCGGATTTGTACTTCTGATCGTTCCAGTGCATCAGTCCGTTCAAGGACATAAAGTTATAGAAAACATCCGAACCTAGGAAAAACGACTCTGGAATTCTGAAACTGTTACGTAATTCGTGGGGTGCTGTTTCTTTCAGAATTCTCAAGGCTAAGACCATCCCGGCCGCCTTGCCGCCTATTTTTCCGCTCCCAATTTTTCGGTTGCGGATTTCCACCAGGTCAGCCACTTTGAACCATTTGCGGGCGATCTTGATGTACCTCAAATGATCGCTGACAAGTGTGCGAATGAGTACTACCTTGATCTCCTGCAAACGTGGCCTGTATCTGGCACGTTCTTCCTCCGGCATATGCGCGATCATCTCGGCTTGCTCGAAAAGCATATCCTGAGGAGCCAGTTCAGGGTTGAACCACACAAAGTCCAATTCGTTCCGGCCGCGTTCTGTCAAGATTTCGCGGATGATGCGCTCGAAGTCCGCGTAGGGCAGGTTGTAAGCAAAATAGAAATCTGTCAGCGATGCCCGGATGCGGGACAGGCGCCTTTCCCAAACTTCCGAGGTCTCCTCCCCGAATGGATTTTGTAACCCTTCGCGTCCCTGTGATTCGATTGCCTTTTGGCGCGCTTCTGCCTCGAAATCCTCCTGTGAGATGATGCCACGCTCGAACATTTCTCTTCGCATGCGCGAACGGATGCGATGCCCCAAAATAGGATATTGACTGAGCGTCAGGTAGATACTGAGGACGTTATCGGAAGAGGGTATGGGTAGGGTCATAGACTTATTCTAACAAAGAGTAAAGGCGGATGGCTGTGCGCTCTTATATATCATTCTTCCACATACGGCACGTAATCCGCGCGGGCAATACCTTGCTCGTAAGCCTTTTCTGCTACAGCCCGTGCTACCGCATGGTGCACACCCTTATCCAACGGATTGGGTACCAGGTCGCCACCAGGGGGGGTCATGGCGGCGATGGTCTCAGCTGCGGCAACCAGCATCTCATGTGTGATGCGTGGCGCGTTGGCATCTACTGCACCACGGAAAATGCCCGGAAATCCCAGTACATTGTTGACCGATTTCCCGTCCGCGGCGAAGGCGGCACCTTGCGCCAATGCCAGCGATGGCTCGA
>JBAVJG010000630.1:0-1926 GCA_049687655.1 Anaerolineales bacterium
AGGGCTGGGGACCACCACAGTGGATGCAGTTTGTGCTGCATCAGCAGAAACATGGAACCCAGCGAGGATTGGTGCAGCATGGAGAAGACCACACCAGCACCGGCGATCCAGAAGATGCCGCGGTTGATCCATTTGATGGGGGCTTGGATGTTCCATTTTTCGAGGAAAATGGGAGCTGCCTCTAGCAAAAGAATGAGCGAATAGAAGGTAACGCTCAAACTGATCTCTTCCAGGAAGGAATGGATATTGATCAGGCTAGGGTTCAGGATGTTATAGAACTGGTTCCAGCGACCGATGTCCAGGAAGAGCAGGGCAGCCACGACCCCGTATCCGATCAGACCCGCCAGGACAGCCGGGCGGATGATGGAATGGTATTTTTCACGTCCCAGGAAGTAGGACAACCAAGAAATTGTGAATGCCGCGCCTGCGACCGGGATCAGGAACAGGTCGACCGTGATCCAGATGCCCCAGGGGTAGTGGTCGTTCATGTTGGTGGTTGGGCCCAGGCCTGCAACCAGCCGGTAAACGGCCAGTCCAACCCCGAATAGAGCCAGCGCCAGAAGCGGCCAGAAAGAGGTGGGAACTTTTTGTCGAGGTTTAGCTACAGTGGCCATGAATCCTCCCATCCGCCACGCTTGTGGACGTATCGAACTGCGGCCAGCAGCAATGGTCCTGCGACGAAGATCGTAGGCAGTACAATTTCGGAAGTCTGCTCACTGATCATCGGGACCGGATCGGTGCCCAAATCTTCCAGACCAAGCTTCTCAAATGGGATATGCGAGAGATAGATCACTGAGGTGCCGCCGACATCATCCTGGCCATAGATTTTGTTCACATACCGGCCTGGATTTTCATCGATGCGGCGTTGTGCTTCAGCCAGCAAATCGCCTCGCTTGCCCCAGATTAATGCGCCCGTAGGACAGCGGTCTGCGCAGGCCGGTCCGCCTTTGCCGGTCTGGATGCGGCTTTCGTAGCAGAAATGGCATTTGGCGATGACAGGGAAGCGCGCCGTATCCCATTCAAAGCGTGGCACGTGGAAGGGGCAGGCATACATGCAATAGCGACAGCCAATGCAGCGATCCTTGTCATAAGTGACCGGCCCACCGGATGTCTTTTGTAAAGCCTGGACCGGGCAACCGCTCACGCAGGCCGGGTCCACGCAGTGCATGCACTGTCGTTTCACAAAGGAAAATTCGTCCTCGCCATCGTATAGTTGAATGAGCGTGTAAGTGTCCGCAGAGAGCTCGGTGGGCGCGTCATACGTGCCGCGTGCGTCGAGCTCCGGCATGGTCTCATTCCACTGACGACAGGCATTGGTACAGGCGTTGCAGCCGACGCAAATGGTGGCGTCGTACAGCATCGCCACGTGCTCCTCAGAGTCCGTTCCGGTGGAGGCAGAAGCGGACTGGGGGAAAGCCAGTGCGCTGCCTGCCGCAAACCCGGCAACTTTGAGGAAATCTCTTCGGCTGATAGACATAGCGCCTCCTATTCTTCCTGCTCAGATGCGCTATCTTCTTCAGCTTCGTCCGACTTGGAGAGGGCGTTGTATGCAGCCACACCCGCCGCGCCGACAGCCACACCCGCTACAGCGCCGATCACACCTGCGGCAGCCGGGTCGATGTTCGCGCTCGGCAATTGCACGGGTGCGTAGGTTGTAGGTGGGGAGAATTCCTGAAGACTAGCCTGACCATACACGCCGCCCTCGAAATCCCAGAAGCTTGGCTCAGAGCAACCGATGCAACCATGCCCTGATTTGACCGGCCAACTGGTACCGTCGTTCCAACGTACAGCAGGGCAGTTATGGAAGCTTACCGGGCCCTTGCAACCCATCTTGTACAGGCACCAACCCTTGCGATGACCTTCATCGCCCCAGGCCACAACAAATTCACCCGCGTCGAAGTGACCGCGGCGTTCGCAGTTATCGTG
>JBAVJG010000631.1:0-2001 GCA_049687655.1 Anaerolineales bacterium
GCCTACGAGGGGGTGCGTCCGTATCAGATCCTGGCCGTCACATTCACCAATAAAGCCGCGCGCGAAATGGAATCGCGTGTGGAGGTCATGCTCGGTCAACAAGCCACGCAGGGCATGATGCTGGGCACGTTCCACTCGACCTGTGCCCGGATTCTGCGCCGCGAATCGGACCTGCTGCCTGTTGAGGCCAACTACGTCATTTTCGATGCCGATGATCAAGTGCGTCTCACAAAGAGCATCATCCGCGAATCCAACCTGAACGAAAAGCTATACAGGCCCCATAGCGTGCATGCCGCCATTTCCAACGCCAAGAACGAGCTGATTGGCGCAGACGATTACCCCACCACCACTTATCGTGATGAAGTGGTAAAGCGAGTCTACGTGGAATACCAGAAACGGCTGGTCGCCAGCAACGCCGTGGACTTTGACGACATCCTGGTCTACACAGCCCGCCTGCTGGAAGACAACCCGGAAGTGCGTCATAAATATGCCCAACGTTTCAGGCATGTGTTGGTAGATGAATTTCAAGACACAAACATGGCACAATATACGCTCATCAAACACCTGGCATCCGTCCATCACAATGTATTTGTGGTTGGGGACCCGGACCAGAGTGTATACAGATGGCGTGGCGCAGACTGGCGCAACGTGCAGCGCTTCGAACAGGATTATCCCGATACGCAGGTTATTTTGTTGGAACAAAACTACCGCTCGCGCCAAACTATCCTGGATGCGGCCATGGGGGTTATCGACCGCGCCCGCAACCGTCGTCGCAAACAATTATTCACCGAGCGCGGTAAGGGTGAGAAACTCTTCTATTATGAAGCGCCCGATGATTACGCAGAAGCATCCTTCGTCGTGGATACCATTGCCCAACTGGTCGCCAGCGATCAATTCGAACCCGGCCAGTGTGCCGTCATGTACCGCACCAACGCGCAGTCCCGCCTGTTGGAAGAAGCCTTTCTACAGGCGCGTCTGCCGTACCGCCTGGTTGGGGCGCAACGATTCTACGGACGCCGCGAGGTCAAGGACATGATCGCCTACCTGCGCCTGGCCTACAACGCCAACGATGAGGCCAGTCTGAGTCGCATCATCAACGTGCCCACACGCGGAATCGGCAGCAAGACTATCACGTCACTGTACACCGCCGCACGCGGTATTGGTCTCACACCCGGCTCGATGGTGCTAGATCTGGCGCGCGGCTCCGACTCGCCTTACTGGGAGCAGTTCAGCAGCCGCGCAGCCATTGCGCTCGGGGATTTCGGTGTCATGCTCGCCAACTGGAGAGCTGCCGCGCAAACCCTCACCGTTACAGAACTCTTCGACCAGATCATGACCGACATAGGTTACAAGGATTATCTCGATGACGGTACCGAAGAAGGTGCCGAGCGCTGGGAAAATGTCACTGAGTTGCGCCGACTCACGCAGGAATACCTGACCCGCACACTGGATGAATTTCTGCAAGATGTGGCCCTTATCTCCGATCAGGACACCCTGAACGAATCCATCAATGCCCCTACCCTGCTCACCTTGCACGCCGCCAAGGGTCTTGAATTCGGCGCGGTTTTCATCGTCGGCCTCGACGACGGCCTGCTGCCGCACAACCGTTCTTTTGACGAGCCCGAAGAAATGGAAGAGGAGCGCCGCCTGTTCTACGTAGGCATCACGCGCGCCAAGGACAAACTTTACCTGGTCCGTTCCGTGCAACGCGGTGGGCGTGGCTACGCCGAAGAGACCTACCCATCTCGCTTTTTGGATGACATCCCCCCTGACCTGTTGATCGGCAAGGCGCGGACAGGAAGAGCAATGCGAGGCCAGCCCTCTGAGACTCTCTGGGCGCAACATACCCGGCCCAAATCTGCTTCCATTATCGAAAGCAAATACCACGCCGGGACCAGGGTTCAGCACAAGCTGTGGGGAGAGGGTATCGTGCTCGACAGCCGCATCCAGGACGATGACGAGATCGTGGACGTGGTCTTCGAGAGCGTGGGCATCAAACGC
>JBAVJG010000632.1:0-9173 GCA_049687655.1 Anaerolineales bacterium
TTAACAGCCTGCACAGCGATGAACACCCCACCTATTATATGGTAGGCGGTATTGAAGTGGCTTATAGCAAAGAGCGCATGGCTGACCTGCACAGGCGGCACGGCTGGGCACAGTCATATGGGCTGGAAGCTGGCATCATCAGTCCCAAAGAGGTGCAAGAGCACATTCCCATTTTGGATCCGACCGTGATCGAGGGCGGCTATTATGTCCCCTCGGATGGAGATGCCAAGGCGGTAAACGCGGTGGAGGCGATGGCCGAATTCACCAAGGAGCAGGGTGCAGCAGAATATTATGGGGGCACAACCGTCACCGGGTTCGAAACATCCGGAAGGCAGGTGACAGCAGTGGTCACGGACAAGGGCACTATCCAGACCGAGCATGTGCTGTTGGCGACCAACATCTGGGGACCGGTGCTGAGTGACCAGTTAGGCGTCAAACTGCCGCTGATGGCCGTGGAGCACCAGTATCTGATCTCCGAGCCGCTGGAAGAACTGGCTGGAGAAACACGAGAGATCGTCCATCCTATTTTGCGCAACCAGGACTTCTCGATGTATTTCCGCCAGCACAAGGATGCCTATGGGATTGGTTCGTACAAACATGATCCGTTACTCGTTGACCCATATAATGTAGGGGTGGATGCCAAACGACCTTTTACTGCCCGTGACTTCAAACTGGCGCAAACGGCTACCAAAGAGTTGTTACCCCCACTTCAGGACAAAAAATATGTGACCACTTTCAATGGTATGTTCGCCTTTACCATCGACGGCTCCCCCATTATGGGACCGGCACCAGCCTGGGATAATTTCTGGACGGCTATCGGCGTGTGGGTAACCCATGCCGGCGGTGTTGGGAAGGCCATTGCAGAGTGGATGACGGAAGGCGAGGCCAGCTTTGACGTCCATGAAGCTGACATCAGCCGCTTCCACGAGTACGCCACCAGCAAATATTACGTGCGGCGCACTGCCGCCCAGCAGTACCGCGAGGTGTACGACATCATCCATCCCATGCAGCAAATGGAGCACTCGCGCAATATCCGCCTGGCCCCCTATCACAAGCGCATGAAACACCTGGGCGGTCACTTCTTTGGCAACGTGGGCTGGGAACGCCCGCAGTGGTATGAAAGCAACGCCCGCCTGCTGCCACAGTATGCCCATCTGATCCCGGAACGAAAAGGTTGGGAGGCGCGCTACTGGTCGCCCATTCAGGGCGCGGAACACCTGGCCACACGCTTAGGAACGACGCTCTATGAGTTGAGTTCCTTTGTCAAAATCGAGGTAAGCGGTCCCGGCGCGGCGGATTATCTCGAATATCTCTCGGCTAACAAAGTGGCTCGGGATGTTGGAAAAGTTATCTACACTTCACTGCTGACCGATAGCGGTGGCATCAAAGCTGACCTGACCATCACCCGTCTGGCGGAAGACCGCTTCTGGGTTTTGACCGGCGGCGGCAGCGGCATGAGTGATCTGGAGTGGATTCGTCGTAATGCGCCAAACGATGGCAGCGTCTATGTGGAAGATGTTTCCTCTAAATACACTTCTGTTGGTTTGTGGGGCCCAAAAGCCCGGAATGTGCTGGAAGCTGTTAGCGAGCAGGATGTCTCCAACCAGGCATTCCCCTACTTCACAGCGCAGGAACTCATGCTCGAGACCGTCCCAGCGCTGGCGCTGCGCATTTCGTACGTCGGCGAGTTGGGCTGGGAGATCTATACGCCCACTGAATACGGACTGCGTCTGTGGGATATACTCTGGGAGTCCGGGCAGGCACATGGCATCATCGCCGGCGGTATGGGAGCCTTCGACTCACTACGCTTGGAAAAAGGCTACCGCGCCCTGGGCACGGACATCCATCCGGACTACAATCCGTTCGAAGCCGGTCTCGATTGGGCTGTACGCCTCGACCAGGATAACTTCAAGGGCAAAGCGGCTTTGCAGGAAATCAAGGAAGCCGGTGTCTCGCGCAAGCTTTGCTGCCTGACACTGGACGAGGGCAGCCTGCTCGGAAAGGAACCCATCTTGAAAGATGGCAAAGCGGTTGGCTACGTCACCAGCACTAACTACGGGTACAGCGTTGGCAAGCAGATCGCGTATGGCTATCTGCCCATCGAATATGCCGAAAAAGAGACGCAGGTCGAGATCGAATATTTTGGGAAACGACTGACAGCTACCGTTTCTGACGATCCGCAATATGATCCGAAGATGGAGAAAATCAAGGCATAGTTATTTTTAGAGGAGTTAAATATACAAATGACAAAATACAAAATTCTCTACTGGCAGGGGATTCCTTCCCAGGTGCGCGCCACAGATGAAAATGGGCGCGTCAACAAGCCACTCCCTCAACGTTTCCAGGAAGCTATCGACGAAGCGGCCATGTCTTTGGGAAAGATTGGATCAGATTCCTACACCGATGGTTTCGAATGGGGTGAAGAAAGCGAGCACCCCGGAACAGCCGAAGAGGCTGCCGAAGCCGTCGCAATTGAGATCGCTAAAAAATATCGGGATCTAGACTGGCGCGCCCTGGTCAAGAAAATCGAAGATACCAACTAAGTTCCTGGTTTCCCTATTGGGATTACAATTGTTTAAGTGGCAACTTGTCGTTTGAAGTTTGCCGCCTTTTACTTCTCATTACCTGTTTTCCTGTTTTTATATCCAGGAAATTGCCTTCTTAATTCAAGGTTGCAGTTCAAATATTTTCGCAGCACGCTGTTATATCAACATGTCTGACACAGATACCCACAACACACACACCCTCATCCTGATGCCTTCAGGCCGTCGCGGAAAGGTTCAACACGGGGCACTGGTATTGGATGCCGCCCGGAAGTTGGGCGTCGAAATCGAGAGCATCTGCGGAGGCCGACAGACCTGTGAAAAGTGCCGCGTGTTGGTCGAAGAAGGCCATTTCGATAAACACGGTATTACCTCCAGTGAAGAGAACCTTTCACCACGCACAGAGGTTGAGATCGATTTGCTGAAAGAACTGGGTACGCCAGAGCAACGCCTTTCCTGCAACGCCAAGGTTCTCGGCGACCTGCTGATCACCGTGCCCGAGGGCAGCCGTGCAAAGAAGCAGATCATTCGCAAGTCCGCATCAGAGAGGGTGATCGAGGTTGATCCGACTATCCGGCAGGTGTACGTCGAAGTGGACAAGGCGCAGCTAGGCATGCACCGCGGCGATTGGGGTCGTCTGCAAGATGCGCTGGCAGAACAATGGAATCTCAAAGACTTAGAGATTGAGTTGCAAACTTTGCAACATTTGCAAGCCACGCTCAGAAAAAAAGATTGGAAGGTCACCGTCACGATCTGGGATGAGAGCCAGGTGATCGATGTGCAACCCGGCTACCAGGAGGGCGCTTACGGCCTGGCGGTGGATGTGGGCAGCACGACCGTTGCCAGCTACCTGTGTGACCTGCGCACCGGTGAACTGCTGGCCACCGAATCGGCCATGAACCCACAGGTTTCCTATGGCGAAGACCTGATGAGCCGCATCTCGTATACAATGACCAATCCTGATGGCTTGCAGAAGATGAACGAGGTCATCATCGAGACTATTAACAAGCTGGCTGTCCAGGCAGCGCGTTCGGCCAGAATCAGCAAGGGACGCATTTACGAGATCGTCCTAGTCGGCAATACCACCATGATCCACATCCTGCTGGGCATCAATCCCATCGAGTTGGGCGGGGCGCCCTTCGCCCTGGCCAACCGTGACGCGATGGACATCAAGGCCCGCGAATTGGGTTTGCGCCTGCATCCCAACGCCAATGCCCACATCCTACCCTCCCAGGCGGGGCACGTCGGCGCGGACAACGTTGGCGTATTGGTAGCCGAAGAGCCGCAATTGAAGGACGGGATCGTTCTGACTGTCGACGTGGGTACCAATGCCGAGATCGTCTTGAGCAGCCCGGAGTGGATGTACAGCGCCTCCAGCCCGACCGGGCCTGCCTTCGAAGGGGGACAGATTTCCTCAGGGATGCGCGCTTCCCCCGGCGCCATCGAGCGCGTCCGCATCGACCCGGAGACGAAGCTGCCACGCTTTAAAGTAATTGGTGACGAGCGCTGGTCTGACGAATGGCAAATCGGCGCATCTGTCCCAGTGGACGAGCAGCCCAGGCACCTGGCCGCCGGCATTTGCGGCTCTGGCATCATCGAAGGAATCGCGGAACTCTATCTGGCAGGCGTGCTGACCCCGGATGGCAGGTTCAACCCCGAGCTGGCCTGTGAGCGTCTGGTCTGGGATGAGAACAAACGCAAAGGAGCTTACATCCTGGCAACCGCCGAACAATCGTCCAGTGGACAGTCAGTTACGATCACGCAGGATGACGTGCGCAATATCCAGCTTGCCAAAGCTGCCCTGTATGCCGGCGCAAAGCTGCTGATGATGCGAGCGGAGATCCAGAAGATCGACGAGATCATCATGGCGGGCGCTTTCGGCAGCTATATTGACCCCAAGCACGCCATGGTGTTAGGATTGATACCGGATTGCGAGTTGGAGAAGGTCCACGCGGTAGGCAACGCCGCCGGAGATGGTGCCCGTATCGCCCTGTTGAACAGAAACAAAAGACGCCAGGCTCAAGACCTCGCCTATCGGGTAAAATACATCGAAACTGCCGTCGACCCGGATTTCCAGGAAGAGTTCGTCAAGGCCATACACCTGCCCCACAAACTCGATCCTTTTCCTCATCTGGACGGTATCCTGCCTGAGATAACGGAAGCAGCCCCACGTCCGCGTGAGAGGCGTCGACGTCGCAGTGCATAACGGTGCTCCAGGCGGCGTCTCGCCGATGATGAGAGTACCTATGTAAGAAATCTAATCCATTTTCATATCAATTATAAGGAACATCATGACAGAAGAAATCAATCTAAAAGAAATGCCCACAGAAGAGATACTGGAACTCATGCACGAAGATCTCTACGATGGCTACGCAGAGGAAATTGTCGAGGAAGTCAATGAACTGTTATCCCGGGATATGGGCCCCTACGATGTACTGACCAAGGGTCTGGTAGCAGGTATGGACATTGTCGGGGTGGATTTTCGCGACGGGATTCTCTTCGTCCCTGAAGTCCTTATGGCTGCCAAGGCCATGAAAGCCGGCATGGCAATCTTGCGGCCCCTCCTGGCCGAAACCGATTCACCCAAGATGGGCACCATGGTCATCGGCACGGTCAAAGGTGACATACACGATATCGGCAAGAATCTGGTCGCCATGATGATGGAAGGCGCCGGATTTGAAGTCATCAACATCGGCATCAACAACTCCGTCGAAAAGTTCATGGAGGCCATCGATGAACACGATGCCGATATTGTGGGCATGAGCGCATTGTTGACCACGACCATGCCGTATATGCGTGTGGTGATCAATGAACTCAAAGAGAAAGCTATGCGCGATAACATTATCGTATTGGTTGGTGGAGCGCCCCTCAACGACGCCTTTGCTGAAGATATTGAAGCGGATTCCTATTGCCGGGATGCTGCTGTCGCGGTTGAAACAGCCAAGAAGCTCATACAAATGCAAAGGGAAAAGTAGCCAGATTGTACGTGCTGCTCGTTATTGGTAGCTGGATTTTGTAAGTTTGGAGATAACCATGAACCCTTTAAAGAAATTACTGGATACCGGCCAGCCAATCCTGCTGGATGGCGCTATGGGTACCATGCTCATGGATGCCGGGTTGGTGCAGGGTGATCCACCTGAAGAGTGGAACGTCACACACCCGGATCGCATCCGGGCCATCCACCGGGGTTACATCCAGGCCGGTTCGCGCGTCATCCTGACCAATTCCTTTGGCGGGACTCGCTTCCGCCTGGAAATGCACAATCTCCAGGACCGAGCAGTTGAGTTGAACAAAGCCGCTGCTCTTAATGCGCGTGCCGAAGCCGAGGCTGCTCCCGCTATGGTTATCGTGGCCGGGTCGATGGGACCCTCCGGCCAGCTTTTCGAGCCGATGGGCACACTGACGTTCGAGGAGGCCAAAGCCGCTTTCGCCGAACAGGCCAGGGGTCTGGCAGAAGGAGGCGTGGACGTCTTCTGGGTGGAGACAATGAGCGATCTCGATGAGGTCAGAGCCGCTGTGGAGGGTGCGCGCTCGGTCAGCGACCTGCCCATTATTACGACAATGTCCTTCGATACTCACGGCCATACCATGATGGGTGTCAGCCCGGTCAAGGCCCTAGAAACATTGAGCGCATTAGACGTGTTTGCCATCGGCGCGAACTGCGGCACAGGTTCGGACGAACTGGAAGTGGCAATCAAAACTATGCGCGAAGCAAATCCGGATGTGATCCTCGTCGCCAAAGCCAACGCCGGTATCCCTCAGGTAGTGCGCGGTGGTGAGATCGTCTACAATGGCACCCCGGAAGTAATGGCACAATATGCGCGCAACGTGCGCGATATGGGCGTTTTGTTGATCGGCGGATGCTGCGGTAGCACGCCGGCACATATCCGTGCCATGGCCGAAGCCCTAGGCAGTCTCGTACCCGGGTGATGCCAAATATCACCTATAACAAGTCTACGAAGATTGGAAGATGGTTACGGGACCATCCCGGATTCCTTGAACGCGCCTACAAATTCACCGAATGGATTTTTGAGCGCATCGCTCCCCTGTTTGAACGGATAGGATTCAAAAAGGTCGAACCCTGGCTTTGCCCGGTTGAAGAACTGGCGAAGAAGGTTGTTTTCGACTGCCGCATGTGCGGGCAATGTGTTCTGCATGCTACCGGCATGACCTGCCCGATGACCTGCCCCAAGAACCTGCGCAACGGTCCGTGCGGTGGCGTGCGTGCAAACGGCCATTGCGAGGTGGTCCCTGAGATGCCATGTGTATGGGTGGAAGCTTATAAGCGTTCTACACAAATGCCTGTTTACGGACATGAAATGAAATATCTGCAGCCCCCGGTCAACCGGCAGCTTGAGGGACGCTCAGCCTGGATCACGCTGCTCTCCGAGGAAGACCGCCCGGTGACCGCCGGTTGGGTGCACGTGTCTGAGGTCAATGTCGATAGAAGTGGGGCATGATAAAAGTATGGTAAATCCGCGCTCCAACCAGGAAATAATGATTTCTGGAAGCCGCCTTGAGCACGTGCTCAGGGCGGGACGTTTTGCCGTCACCGCGGAGTTGAACCCGCCTGACAGTTCCGACCCTCAAAAAGTCTATGATGCCGCGCTGGTGCTATCCCAGGTATGCGATGGGATCAACGCCACTGACGCCTCCGGGGCAAACTGTCATATGTCCAGCGTGGCGATCTGCGCCCTGCTGACGCGCGCGGGCTATGAGCCGGTCATGCAGGTGTCTTGCCGGGACCGCAACCGCATCGCCATTCAAGGGGATGTGCTGGGGGGCGCAGCCATGGGCGTCCGCAACTTGCTATGCCTGACCGGTGACGACACTTCTGCGGGTGACCAACCTCAAGCCAAACGCGTCTTTGATATGGACTCCATCCATCTGCTGTACACCATCAAAACGATGCGCGACGAGGGACGCTTTCTCAGTGGACGGGAGATCAGCGAGCCGCCGCGCCTCTTCCTGGGTGCCGCTTCCAATCCCTTTGTGCCCCCATATGATTGGAGACCTCAGCGTCTCGCAAAAAAGGTTCAGGCAGGGGCGAATTTCATCCAGACCCAGTATTGCTTCGATGTAGAGCGTTTCAAAGCATTTATGAAACAAGTGCGCGATCTGGGGCTTGATGAAAAGGTTTTCATTCTTGTGGGAGTCGGACCGCTGCGCTCGGAACGGGCCGCTGAATTCATGCGCACAAAGGTACCCGGCGTGATGATCCCGGATAAAGTCGTCGAACGATTGCGGAAAACGCCAAAGGAGGGAAAACAGGCCGAAGGCAAGCGCATCTGTGTCGAAATTATCCAACAGGTAAAGGAAATCAAGGGCGTTGCCGGCGTGCATGTGATGGCCTACCGGCAGGAAGAGCTGGTCGCCGAAATCATCGAGGAAGCCGGGCTGTTGCCCCGACCACGCCAGCCAGAAGTTGACACACCCGACCCTTACAGGAGAAAACGAAAATGGGAGCGGGACAGAAATCAATAAGAGGAAATTATGCAAACTGTATTAAGCTCAAAAACCAAAACGGTCATCATCGGGCCTGACCAACCCTTCACCATTATCGGGGAGCGGATTAACCCTACCGGTCGGAAAATGCTGGCAGCCGAGATGGCGGCTGGGGATTACGAGCGCGTCAAGGCTGATGCGCTGGCTCAGGTCGAGGCCGGGGCGCATGTCCTGGATGTAAACGCAGGTATCCCCCTGGCAGATGAACCGGCGATTCTTGAAGAGACCGTCAAATTGGTGCAGTCGATTACAGATGTCCCGCTTTGCATCGATTCGTCCATTGTGGAAGCCTTGAAACGAGGCTTAGGCGCGTACGAAGGTAAGGCACTGGTCAACTCGGTGACCGGCGAAGATGATCGTCTCGAAACAGTATTGCCCTTAGTCAAGAAATACAACGCGGCAGTCATTGCTATATCCAATGACGAAACTGGCATCTCAGATGATCCGGATGAGCGCTTTGCCATCGCGAAGAAAATTGTAGAACGCGCCATGGATTATGGCATCCCGAAGGAAGACGTTATCATCGATCCCCTGGTGATGCCGGTTGGCGCCAAACAGTATGCTGGTCGACAAGTCTTTCATATCATCCGTCGGGTCAGGGAGGAACTGGACTGTAACACCGTTTGTGGGGCCAGCAACGTTTCATTCGGACTGCCCAATCGCAAAGGAGTCAACGCGACTTTCATCTCCATGCTGATGACCGCTGGAATGACCTGCGCAATTACCAATCCGCTGGAAGCGGAAATTAAGCAATCCATCATGGCAGCGGATGCCTTGATGGGCAACGACGAGAACTGCGCCAGATGGATCCAGGCCAACGCCGAGGGAGCCAGCGCCGAAAAACGCCGTGGCCGACGCACCAGACGCCGGCGTCGATCTTCCGAATCATGACCACAGGCCCAAACATTTGTGGGCCTTGAAATAAATTGCCCATTTGATTGACACAAACAGCCAGGATACTGAACGGTATCCTGGCTGTTTTTTATGCGTTTTCGGAGCGGATCATTCCTAAGCCTGAGAGATGTAGCCTATCCCGGGAAAATTGCCCGTGATGCTGATTTGGGGACAAAAACTTGACCTTCGTCATCTTTTCCTTATACTGATAAACAAGGCGCTCATCCATAC
>JBAVJG010000633.1:0-12044 GCA_049687655.1 Anaerolineales bacterium
ACCACGCAATATTCGACTCACATATCTCGAGGCATGAACGTGTCCGCGTAGTGTTGCAAATGCTCTGGAAACGCCAGACAGCAGTGGAGCTTTCTGACACGCTGCTTGAAAAGCTCAAACGGAAAGAGAGGGAAGAATTTTAGCGTTTTCAAAATGGGAGTAAATAATTTGGTTTTGAGATGTTGATTTTTTGATTTGAACTTTTAACCTTTAGCAGAGAGGCATTTCAATTTAAAAAAATGCTTCCGCAGCAAATTATTAAGAGCACAACAGATTCGAGCTCATTTACGCAACTTATTTGCGTTAATAACGTCATGTTTAAAACTAACAAAACTGCAAATTACAAAAGTGCAATAATTAATCCTTGTTCATTCTTAGATTAGAGTTGTCCGAGAGAAAAATTCGGGATTAGAAAATGGTGTCATTAAAGCCTACATTTATGTATATTGAATTTGTAGACAAGCTGGTATTACACCTATAAGTTTTTTTGAGATCTGACAAAAAGTATGTCGGAAGGGCGGAGCGAGGGTTTTGTTTGATACTCGCTTACCATTCTAATGGAAGTGAATTAATTTTTTCTTAGGAATTCGAAATATTTGGGCCAACGATGAGTTAGGTAGAGAATCCTAAGAATTTCTAATAAATTCAAAAAGAATACAAAATCTATTTTTGATAAAAAGTATTTACGAGCAAAACTATTGAAATTGCAAAGGCAAAACACAGGAGAATCTATGCAGCCTAATTCAATAAAAATACATTCCTCCGCTACAGTATCAGACCAGGCAAATATTGGCCCCAGAACACTTATATGGAACCAGAGTCAGGTGCGTGAGGATGTGACAATCGGGGAAAACTGTATTCTGGGGAAGGACGTTTACGTGGATTTTGGTGTCCAGATTGGCGATAATGTCAAGATTCAAAACGGGTCTTACATTTATCACGGAACGACTATCGAAGCAGGTGTTTTTGTCGGCCCGGGAGTAATCTTCACAAATGACAAAAAACCTCGCGCGATCAATCCAGATGGTTCAATCAAAGGGGATGATGATTGGGAGGTAGGGGAAACGTGCGTCAAATATGGCGCATCTATTGGTGCGGGTTCGATAATTTTGCCAGGTATCACCATTGGCCGCTTTGCTTTGATCGGTGCGGGTTCAGTGGTGACACACGATGTACCGGATCAGGCCTTGGTTGTCGGAAATCCTGCACGCCAGGTGGGGTTTGTTTGCAAGTGTGCTACCAGACTGGTAGCAGATGACGGAACGGGAGCATACCACTGTCCCGTGTGTGGCGAACTGTATCAATTTTGAGTCGGGAGGCAACAATGATTTATATATCCAAGCCCTATATTGGGGATGAAGAGAAAGCCGCGGTGATGGAAGTGCTCGATTCGGGTATGTTGGCGATGGGCCCCAGAACCGCTCAATTCGAAAATGAATTTGCCAAGTTATGTGATGTAAAACATGCGATAGCGGTTTCTTCCGGAACGACCGCGCTTCACATAGCTTTGCTAGCGAACGGAATTGGCCCAGGCGACGAAGTAATAACCACTCCTTTTACGTTTATTGCTTCGGTCAATGCTATTTTGTATGTGGGGGCAAAGCCAGTCTTTGTCGATATTGAGGAAGAAACTTTCAATATTGACCTGTCGCAGGTGGAGAAAGCGATTACACCGCGTACAAAAGCGATCTTGCCAGTTCATTTGTATGGACATTTGTGCGACATCGAGCAATTGGTGGCAATCGCTGAAAAACATCATCTGAAGATCATTGAGGATGCTTGTCAGGCTGTTATGGCGACTTACAAGGGGAAAGCTGCCGGCAGTTTTGGTACGGGCACATTCAGTTTTTATGCCACGAAAAATATGATGTCGGGGGAAGGCGGCATGATTACAACCAATGATGATGAAGTTGCGGAGGCCAGCCGATTGCTCCGTAATCACGGTATGAAGGTGCGTTACTACCACGATATGTTGGGATACAACTTCCGCATGATGGATATCCAGGCAGCCATCGGTTTGCAACAGCTAAAACGGTTGCCAGCGTTCAACGAAAAAAGACGTCAGAACGCTGCTTATTACAATGCCAAGATCGAATCGGTTATAACCCCTCATGAAAAGCAAGACTATTGTCACATCTGGCACCAATATACGATTCGAATCAATCATGGGCGAGATCGTGATGCGGCAGTCAAACAATTGAATGAGGCTGGGGTCGGTACCGGCATATATTATCCCGTGCCCAACCATCATCAGGGATATATTCGGAAGATCGTAGGAGATATATCTCTTCCGGTAACAGAGCATATGTCACAAGAAGTGATTTCTCTGCCGGTCCATCCAATGTTGAGCCAGGAAGATCTAGAAAAGGTAGTGACAGAGGTAAACAAATTATGACCCGCGTAGCTGTAGTAGGCGTTGGAAGTATGGGGAGAAATCATGTCCGCGTATATTCCGAGATGCCGGATGTTGATTTGGTTGCGGTAGTAGATGAAGATCCTGGACTTGCAGACCAGGTTGGAGAGGCGCATCACGTTCCCGCCTATCACGATTATTTTGAGATGATCGATCAAACGAAACCTGAGGCTGTTTCCGTGGTTGTGCCAACCAGCATGCACTACGAGGTTGCCAAAAATATCCTTGAATTGGGTTGCCATGTAATGGTTGAAAAACCAATCGCTTCGACAACCGAGCAGGCCCAAAGCCTGGTTGAGATGGCAGATAAGTTGGGCGCGATGCTGATGGTCGGGCATATCGAACGGTACAATCCGGCGATCATTGAACTAAAACGCAGACTGGATCAGAACGAATTGGGGCGTATCTTCCAGATTCATGCCCGCCGCCTGGGCCCATTTCCCACCCGCATCCAGGATGTAGGCGTCATTATGGACCTGGCTCCCCACGACCTGGACATTATGCGTTATCTGACCGGTAGTGAAGTCTCGCGTGTTCACTCTGAAACAAAACGAATCCTTCATGAAACGCAGGACGACATGTTTGCCGGACTGGTTCGCTTTGATGATGGCATTCTGGGTGTTCTGGAAATCAATTGGCTGACCCCTACCAAGATCAGGGAGTTGTATATCACCGGGGAACGCGGAATGTTTCGGGTAAATTACATTACACAGGATCTGTGTTTTTATGAAAATGCTGAGACAAACGGCGATAGCTGGTCAGCAATCAGTTTGCTGCGGGGTGTCAGTGAGGGCATGATCATTAAGTATCCGATCAAGAAGAAAGAACCGTTACGAGTAGAACTTGAGACGTTCATTTCCTCAATACAGGGAAAATCACCTTACAAAGGAAATGGATATGATGCTCAGGTGGCTTTAGAGCTAGTGTCTGCATTGATACAAGCCTCAACGAACGGTAACGCGAATCAAGTGAGCTATCTCATGAATTCTGATGTAAAAGTTTGACACTTCCGGATTTGTTTGTAAGTGTATTTCTAGCGAACGGCAAACCAAATCAATCCGGCCAATCATTTTGTGGTTGTATATTATTTATTTAATGTTTTGTTTACTAGTGTAGATTATTTTGGAGGAATATCTGATGACAGTCTATGAAATTCCCTACTATTTGGGCAAGCGAGGACAGCAACTCAGTCCCATCAAGTTGACCTATAAGCAATACCAATTTTTTAAGCGAGCATTTGATTTAACGATCTGTCTCTTATTATTACCTTTTCTATTACTGCCAATGGCAGTAATCTGCCTCCTCATTGTATTAGACTCCCCTGGTTTGCCGATATTTGTCCAGGAACGGGTGGGATATGGGGGGCGTCGTTTCAAATTATATAAATTCCGGTCGATGCGAGGCAATTTTGATAATGCACAGTACCGTGCCTTCATGCAATCGTTTGTAGCCGGGGAAATTTCACATGTAGCTGATGAAAATGAGCGGGCTGCAAAGTTTAAACCCATCCAGCAAAAAGACATTACGCGGATTGGAAACCTGCTTCGAAAGTCCAGTCTGGATGAACTTCCTCAAATATTCAATGTACTCAATGGAGATATGAGTCTGATTGGGCCACGTCCAAATGTTCCCTGGGAAGTTGAAGCCTATAAATCGTGGCACTATGATCGTCTCGATGCCTTACCCGGCATCACAGGCCTGGCACAGGTGATGGGTAGGAGTGATATCTCTTTTGACAATATCGCCCGATACGATATCCAGTATGTCAAAAGCCAGGCTATTCACTTCGATTTTTGGATTATTTGGCAAACGATCGGAACCGTTCTCGATGGCAAAGGGGCTGGATGACTGTCTATGTTAGAAAGGATATTATGAAATATGGAAATTAAAGCCTATCTAAAAATATTGTTTAAGAGATGGTGGATCCTGGTTTTGGGACTTGTCGTAGTAGTTTCTGCTACCTGGATTTGGACGGGTCAACAAGAACAAGTTTATCAATCGAAGGCCACCTTTGTTCTCCGTCCTCGATCATCCACTATTGCGGTTGAGGATGATTTTGTGAAAACCCTGGATATGGTAAGCAGGCGCGTTGAGATCAACACAACTTTCGCTGAAGTTGCGACAAGTCGGTTGATCAGAAACAAGGCGCTTGAACAACTAAACTCCAAGGATTCTCATGGCCTTTCGATCAGCGCGGGTGTTGTTGGCGGGACAAATATCCTGTCACTAACAGCAGAAGGCCCGGACCCAGTCACTACCCAGGAATATTGCACGTTGATCGGCGCTGAAACATTAAATTATGTAAGTGAACTTTATGATGTTTTCGAACTTCAGCCTCTTGATCCTGCCTCTTTGGCCAAGAAACCGGTCCGACCCAACCTGACGCTCAATTTGCTGATCGGTTCAGTGCTGGGATTAGCCTTGGGTGGTGGCCTGGCATTGCTCATCGAGTTCATCAAATCTCCTTACGAGGAACCTGATACTTTCAACATCATCGATCGCGATACCGGAGCGTACAACAAGTCATATTTCACACTCCGTTTATGGCAGGAAATGAACCAGGCAAAGCGGAATAAATATCCCCTCTCGCTTGGGCTGATCAAAGTCGAATTCGAAGGCGAAAGCATTAACCAACGCGAACAAATCGAAGCCATGCGCGTCTTCAGGAAACTGACGGACGGTGCCATGCGTGAAGGAGATATCCTTGCCAGTATCAACGGTGATATTTTTGCAGTCTTATGTCCTTACATGCCAAATGACAAAGCAAAAGTGTTTGTAGAAGGCATGAAGAAAAAATTTGTCTCTGTGGCACATGATGTTCTTTCCACTAATGGCGATAGCCAGATAAAGAGTTACACAAGCGTAGTGACCTATAAAGGCGGTTTCGTAAATGAAGCGAAGCTCCTGGAAAAAGGGATTCTTGAGCTTGAAACATCCGATACAAAATTGACCGCCGAAATCTAAAAAGGATTTGCAAAAGCATTTATTGATGAGTGATCAACCAATGGATAGTGTCATCGGAGTAGGAAACCTTGGAGAAACCAAAGTTTCAAACTTTGAACAAAATATTAATGTTGTAGCTAAGGGTGGGGGTATCACCTTTGCTGGTAAATTATTCCTCAATGTCCTCCGCTTTGGAACAGCTCTGTTGCTGGCCAGGATTCTTGGGGCCGACCAGTTAGGTTTGTACAGCCTGTCTCTTAGCGCACTGAACATTGCTATGGGGTTAGCGCTCTTTGGTTTGGATGCAGCCATTATCCGCTTTATTGCTGTGATGGCGAGTCGCAAAGATGAGGAGGGAGTCTGGAGTGCTATACAAATTGGTATGGGAATATCCTTTATTCTCAGCGCGCTACTCGGGACTGCACTCTATGCGTTTTCCTTTGTTCTCGCAGATAAAGTATTCCACGAACCAAGGCTGGCGCCGCTCTTGCAGCTTGCCAGTGTCTTTGTTCCCCTCATGGTAGTTAATGACCAACTGTTTAATGCGCTCAGGGGCTTCAAGAAGTTCAATGAATCTGTGATTGCCCAGTACGTTTACCAACCCGTCACTCGAATAATCATGATTGGGTTGCTGGTCATTATCGGACTGAATGCGCAAAATGCAGTCGCTACATACGGACTGGCAACTATCACCGCTTCGATTGTCATGTTCTTTTCCCTAAACAAGCGATTTTCATTGAAACGCACCATAAAAGTGGCCCCTAAACTCATGAAAGAAATGCTGGTTTTTGCAGTCCCGGTCTGGTTGTCCGGTTTGATGGTGCAATTCCAGGGTAATATCCAAACCTTATTTATCGGCACCATGAATACGATCACTGGTGTCGGAATATTCAGTATTGCCAGCCAGATCACACTGGTTAGCGGCGAATTTTCATCATCAATAAACACAACCTCCAAGCCAGTAATCGCTGAACTTCACGACCGGAAAGATATTAAACAAATGGAGCATATCTACCAACTGGCCAACAAATGGGTTGTGATGGTACAGATTCCGATATTCCTGTTCATGGTGATCTTTCCCAAACCGATTCTTTCGATGTTTGGGGAAGGCTATTCAGATGGAGCTACAGCGCTCATCATTCTGGCGGTGGCAAGCTTCATAAAGGTCAGTACCGGAATGGGTGGCATCATCATCGATATGGCGGGTTACACTAAGATGAAGTTGTTTAATTCTCTCGTCAGGCTTGCTCTGTACATTGTCCTGGATTATTTCCTCATCCCACGTTGGGGTTTGATTGGCGCATCTGTGGCTGTCCTGGTTGGAGAAGGTAGCGTGAATTTGCTGCGATTGCTACAAGTTTACGTGATCTTCCGTATCTTGCCTTTTAATTTGAGTTTCATAAAACCACTGATCGCAACTGGTGTGGCAGTAGCCGGCGTATTTTTGATCGGTGTCTGGTTGCCCGGCGAAGCAAGCCTGATCAACGCTGCAATCGATACCATCGTTATGTGCCTGGTATATGCGGCTGTTCTTTTGCTGCTGGGTCTGTCATTGGAAGAGATCAACTTATTCAAGAGTGCATATGCTAAGGCCCGCAACATGGTCACACGCAAAGGATCGGCATAAGTATTATGACTGAGACAGGACCGATTTTTATTGGTGGTTTGGATCGCTGCGGCAAGACAACACTGCGTGCTTTTCTACAATCCCATCCTAATATATCTATCCCGGCAGTCGGTTCGAATATGTGGACGTACTTCTACCAGCAATACGGGGATTTGAGCCAACTGGAAAATTTCGAAAGCTGTCTGGAGGCCATGCTGCGCTACAAACACGTGAGATTCCTGGAACCCGATGTAGATCGTATTCGTTGGGAGTTCTGGCAGGGCAAACCGACCTATGCGCGCCTGTTCGCATTGTTCCAGCAGCATCACGCAGAACATGAAGGCAAGCCACGCTGGGGCGACCAGACCGGCGTGATCGAGCGTTACGCGGGCCAGATATTCGAAGCCTATCCCGATGCGAAAATGTTGCACATGATCCGCGACCCGCGTGACCGTTATGCCGGTTCACTGGCCCTATGGCCAAACGGGAAAGCTCGCGCTGGCGGTGCAGTGGCTCGCTGGATCTATACGACTATTCTGGCAAATCGCAACCTGAAGAAATACTCCGGCCGTTACATGACTGTCAAATTCGAAGATATGGTCTATGAAACAGAACAGACCATTCGCAGAGTGTGTGAATTTCTGGGCGAGGAGTTCTACCCGGATATGCTCGGCATGCCTGAGGCCATCGAACATCGCGACAAGCTTATCCAGCGCTCGCACGGTGACGCCGAAAAACCGCCGCTTTCCCCGCAATATATTGGAATTTATACCGAAGAAGTCCCCACAGACGAGATTGCTTTCATGCAGAGTATAGCACGCCGCAGCCTGAAACAGTACGGGTATGCTCCTGAGCCTATCCACTTTTCCCTGCGAGAACGAGCACACTACCTCTTCCTTTCCTGGCCGCTCAATTTTGTCCGCATGCTCGCCTGGCTGGGAATCGAACTGCTGCAGCACAACTTCCCTGGCCGTTTCGGGCGCAAACCCGGTTCGAACATGATCGTCAAATCGCGCGGCAAGAATACGGAAACCGTCAACGCATGAGCAACGGACCAGTTTTCATCGGCGGCTTGGATCGTTCAGGCAAGACCTATATGCGCTTCATGCTGGCCTCGCACCCTGGCTTCGCGGTTTCGAAACGCACAAATCTCTGGTCGCGTTTCTACAAACGTTTCGGTGACCTGGGACGAGACGACAACCTGGATCGCTGTCTGCGAATGCTGGCTGATCATAAGCATGTCCGCAAACTTGAAATTGATTTCCAGCGCCTCCGTCTGGACCTTGAGGCTGGTATACGTTCCTATGAAAGACTCTTTGCCTTGATCCACGAACAGTATGCCGAAAAGGCAGACAAACCGCGCTGGGGTGACCAGTCCGAACTGCTCGAGAAATATACCACTCACATCCTGACAGCTTATCCAGAGGCAAAATTCATTCACATGCTGCGCGACCCGCGTGACCGCTATGAAGCAATCTTGCACAAGTCACAGCGCAAGGGCGGCGTGGGTGCAGCTACCGCGCGCTGGCTGTATTCAGCAACCCTGGCTGAAGGAAACCAGCAGGCATACCCGAAACGATACAAAGTTATCCGTTACGAGAGTATGGTTACTCATCCTGAGAAGACCATGGACAGCGTTTGCAAATTTCTCGAGGAAGAGTACTCTTCGGCCATGATCAAAATGGAAGATGTGCCGCGCTTCGCACAACAAGATGACGAAGCCCCGAGCCCGTTGACCACCGAATACATTGGCCGCTACCGCAAGGGTCTGCCAGCGCATGAGATCGTCTTCATCCAGAAGCTTTGCGGGCATTACATGCAAATGTACGATTATCCGCTCGAGCACATCCGCTTTTCAATGCTGGAAAACGCGCGTTTCTACATTACTCATTGGCCTGTCAATTCCGTTCGTATGTTCGGTTGGCGGGTGCGCAACCTGGCAGCACGGTAAAACATGAAACAGGGACCGGTCTTCATCGCGGGAGTGAGCTATTCGGGCAAAACGCAGCTGCGTTTGATGCTCTCCGCGCATCCCAACATGGTCATTACCCGGCGTACCTATATGTGGCGGCGCTATTACAAGCGTTTTGGTAAATTGAGCGATCCTGAGAATTTTGAGCGTTGCCTGGAAACAATGCTAGCTTCAAAGCATATCCAGACACTAAACCCCGACCCGGAGCGTATCCGCCGGGAGTTCCAGCAGGGCGAGCCGGGCTATGGACATCTGTTTGCCATGATCCATCGACACTTTGCCGAGGAACTAGGGAAAGCTCGTTGGGGTGATCAGCAAGGTCTGCTCGAAAATGATGCTGACCTGCTCTTCGCTGCCGAGCCGAAGGCCGTCATCCTCCAGATGGTGCGGAACCCGCTTGATCGGATTGGAGAAAGTGTTGCGACCTCTGCACACCGCAAAGCAAAGATAGGCTGGGAAACGAGCCTGTGGCGGCGTTCCTCGCGATTGGCATTGCGCAACTTGAAGAAATATCCGCTTCGCTATATGGTGGTGCAATGTGAGCAATTGTTCGCTTACCCCGAAAAAATCTTACGGGATGTATGTCTCTTCCTGGGCGAAGAGTTCCACCCGGAGATGCTGGCGGTGGACGGGTTGGCGGAAATGGGTGTGGATGTTCCTCAAGCCTTTGTTAAAAGGGAGCAGGCTGAGGGAAGAACGAACCGGCAGGACCAGAATACGTTGACCCCGGCAGAGCGGTCATTTATCCAGTCGCAGGTGCGCAGTGAGATGTCTGCATTGGGATATCTGAAGACAGAACAAGATCTGCCATTCATGAACGCATTGAAATATGTCTTGCTGGATTATCCGCTGAATCTGGCCGGCGCAATCCTTTGGAAAACATGGGGACGCAGGAACGGGAGCGTTCCGAAAATATCAATCGAACACGGGAGTTAAATTATGGAAAAACATTATTTTATTACTGGTGGCGCAGGGTTTATCGGGTCAAATTATGTCGCCCGTTTGCTGAAACGCGGAGAGAAAGTGACAGTTTACGACAATCTCTCCCGGTCTGGTAATCATTTGAACCTTGAGTGGCTGCGCGAGACTTATGGAGAGAACTCGTTCACAATGATTTATGGTGACATCCGTGATGCCAGTTTGCTGGCCGAATCCGCGAAAGATGCGGACGTGATCGTGCATTTGGCCGCTCAGGTGGCGGTGACCACATCGGTGGTGGATCCGCGCGATGATTTCGAATGCAACGCGCTGGGGACTTTCAACATAATGGAAGCGGCACGACTCTCCGGTCATAAACCGATCGTACTTTACGCTTCAACAAACAAAGTGTATGGGGGTATGGAAGACGTAAAAATCGTCGAGAACGGAGGCGCTTACCATTATGCAGAGCTGCCAAACGGCGTCCCCGAATCGTTCCCACTCGACTTTCACTCCCCCTATGGCTGCTCCAAGGGAGCCGGTGACCAGTATGTCCGTGACTATCACCGCATCTACGACATCCCGACGGTGGTTTTCCGCCAGTCGTGTATCTACGGGCCGAGACAGTTTGGCGTGGAAGACCAGGGCTGGATCGCCTGGTTCATCATCGCGGCTGAAACCGGCAAACCGATCATGATCTACGGTGACGGAAAACAAGTTCGTGATGTGCTCTTCGTAGATGATTTATTGGATGCTTATGATGCAGCCATTGAGAACATCGATGACGTTGCAGGTGAGGTATTCAATATCGGCGGTGGGATAGGGAATATGCTCTCTGTGTGGAGTGAGTTTGGCCCAATGCTGGAAGAACTCAGGAAAGCACCTCTCCCGGTTGGCCACGGGGTTTGGCGCCCTGGCGATCAGAAGATATACGTCTCCGACATCCGCAAGGCTGATGCCATGCTCAACTGGAGTCCGAAGACGAGTGTCAGAGAAGGCGTGGAGAAACTGTACCGTTGGGTAAGCCAGAACAGGTCTTTGTTTATACCCCAAGAAACGTCGGTTCCGGAAATGCAGGTAAGGGATTAAGGGCCGATAGGAAATGACAGAAACAAAACACGATTATGGTCCTATCTTTATCGCAGGACCGGAGCGCAGCGGCACCAGTCTGATCTATGCGTTGCTGGCTTCGCATCCACGGATTGCCATGTCCCGGCGCACCAACATGTGGACGCATTACTATAACCAGTATGGTGACATCAGCCAGCCGGAGAATTTCGAGCGTTGCCTGTCCATGATGATGCGCTATAAACGCCTGCTTAAATTGAACCCTGACCCGGAACGCATCCGGCGTGAATTCTGGCAGGGTGAGCAAACCTATGGTCGACTGTTTGCACTCCTGGAAGAACACTTCGCGGAGCAGCTTGGCAAGCCGCGCTGGGGCGACAAGTCCTTGAATACGGAACGTTATGCTGATCAAATATTTAGAGCCTATCCAGGTGCGCGCATTATCCACATGCTGCGCGATCCGCGTGACCGTTATTCTTCATCTCTCAAGCGCTGGAAGGTAAGCCGCAGCGGAATCGGCGGCGCGACCGCTTTATGGTTGACCACGATTGGGTTGGCTGAGCGTAATAAAGCTCTCTATTCTGAGCAGTATATGATCGTCCGGTACGAAGACTTGGCAAATAGGCCCGAAGAAATGTTACGCGTAATCTGCACCTTTGTCGGTGAAGAGTATTCGCCAGAGATGCTATCTATGCAGGGAGCGCAGAAATTCCGTGACAAAGGTGGTAACAGTTCATATGGTCAGCGTAAACCAGGCAAAATATCGGCAAGTTCGGTGGGAAAATTTCGCAAAGTATTGACCGAACGTCAGGTGGCATTCATGCAACTGTTCTCCCGAAAATCTATGCAAGCCTATGGCTACGAACCAGACAAGTTCCATTTTGGGATGATGGATTGGGTCAGATACGTTTTTTTTGAGTTTCCTTTCAATGTATTACGCATGCTGGCGTGGTGGACACGTGAATTTTTCCTGAACCGGGTTGGACGGGATGTACCATCCGAACGAATCGTGCCCGAACAGGAAACTGCTGGAGCAGGGGTTTAAGGAATTTATTTGTGAATAGGGAAAGTTTATTTCTAGAGTCAACAGACGTACGAAAACCGTTGAAAAAGGTGGGTTGGTC
>JBAVJG010000634.1:0-4698 GCA_049687655.1 Anaerolineales bacterium
TGATTAATGCAGCACAAGAGGTTGCCCGGGGAAATTTTGACCAGAAGATCGCGGCTCAAACCGGCGATGAGATTGAGGAATTGGCCAATCAATTTAACAGCATGGCCAGTCAATTGCAAGCCTCATACGCCCAATTGGAGCAGCGCGTTTCTGACCGGACCAGAGAACTGACTGTGCTATACCACGCTGATGAAGAGTTGCTCAGCCATTTGCAACTGGATGATTTGCTAAAGGCATTGGTGAATGTAGCAGTGGACATATTAGGGACTGACAAGAGTTCACTGCTCGTTTGGGATGCGGATAAGAACAGGCTTGTGGTGGGGGCAGCCCGAGGATTCAGCCCGGAGACGCTTGAGAAAATGGCCTTTGGTGTTGGGGAGGGGATCGTCGGTGGCGTACTGTCATCTGGCGAACCCGCTGTAGTTGAAGATACTCAGGAAAACCAGCAAGTAGCTGTGCATATTACACAACCGGAAAATATTCGCTCCTTTATGCATGTACCCATCAAGATCAAAGAGCAGATGTTTGGTGTGTTCAACTTCAACTATCTGACCTCACGTGTTTTCAGCGATGACGAACAACGACTATTTATTGCCCTGGCTCAACGCGCGGCGATGGCTATCGAGAATGCCCAACTCTACGAGCAAGCCCAATTTGCTGCTACTGTCGAGGAGCGACAGCGATTGGCCCGCGAGTTACACGATGCGGTGACACAAACTCTGTTCTCCTCCAGTTTGATTGCCGATGTGTTACCACGCATTTGGGAGCGCAACCCGGAAGAAGGTCGAAGGAGACTGGAAGAACTCCGGCAACTGACAAGGGGCGCCCTGGCCGAGATGCGTACTTTGTTGATGGAGCTACGTCCTTCAGCTTTGGTGGAAGTTGAACTTGGTGATTTACTACGCCAACTGAGCGAAGCCTTTACAGGCCGGTCGCGCATACCTGTCCAACTGGATGTAGACAGGGAAATACAAATCCCACCAAATGTCAAAGTCGGGCTCTATCGTATCGCTCAGGAGGCCTTGAACAACGTTTTCAAACATGCCAACGCTAGCAAAGTAACTCTCGTCCTTCGTAGTCAACCCGAAGGTGTTGAAGAACTGTCGGTTGAGGACAATGGGCGTGGTTTTGATATGTCGGTTGTTTCTTCCGATCACCTTGGATTGAGCATTATGAATGAGCGAAGTAAAGAAATTGGCGTTGATTTGACGGTGGATAGTCAGATTGGTGTTGGAACGAAAGTTATTACTCGTTGGGAACGCCAAGGATAACCTGGTGAGGTATTACAGAGGCGTAGAATATGATTAATCCTGATGCGAAATCATGTATAGCATGCGCAGGATTTTCAAATCATCGTAGTTCAGTAAACCCTCTAACTTTTCATAAACTGGCTTGAGAAAGGTCGGGCTGAGTTCATCGAAGGCGGCGAAAGCGGCCTGTTTTTGCTCGTCTGTGACGGATGTCAACTCACTCAGGTCTTCGTCGTTTCGCAGGTTGTTTCCGGTGGATAGGTATCTTGTCAAATGCTTCAAGATCGTACTCTCTGTTACATGGTACCGTTCCATCAGGCTTTGGACAGTATCCCCGGTGTTATATAACTCACCGACAATGACATAGCGACGGTTCGAGTCGCTTTTCTCGCGGGTGATCGCTTTCTGTCTTTCCTGTAAACTGTGTTCTTCACAATAGCTCTTGATCACTTCTAAAAACGGTTCACCATATTGACGCAACTTCACCTGCCCTACGCCGGAAATATCGAGCAGGCTTCCAGTCGATTGCGGGTAATAGGCCGCCATCTCGATCAGGGTTCTATCCGAGAAAATCACATACGGCGGGACGCCAGCCTCGTCTGCCATTTCTTTGCGTTTTTGACGCAGGATTGCGAACAGGGCGTGGTTGTACTCCAGTTCCTCTCTCCCCTTCTTCCCTGCTCTCTTGACTCTCTCCGCCTCCTGGAGGACACCCATAACTGTCTCCCGTTTTCGGAGCATTTCCATTGCCTTATCCGTGAGACTCAGTGTGCGATATTCCCCTTCTTGCTTCAAGTAACCCATCGTCAGGAGTTGGCGCGATAAGTGCATCCATTGTTTTCTGGTCAACTCCGTGCCGATGCCATGCGTGGACAGTTTGTCATGTCCCCAACGCAGGACTTTTTTGTTTTGCGAACCGAGCAAAATATCTGCAATGTGACCGGCGCCAAATCTCTCATCCGCGCGTTTGACACAGGAGAGAAATTTCTGCGCAAAGACTGTGATGTCAGTCAGTTCTGTGGGGGCGGAGGTGCAGTTGTCGCAGTTGGAACAGGTTGAGGCTTCGTATGATTCGCCGAAGTAGTTGAGCAACGGTTTGCGGCGGCAGGTGGTTTCATCTTCCGCGAAACGGACGATGGCGTCCAGATGTCCAATCGCAACGCGCTTTTCGTTGCCATGTTTCTGATCGATAAAGTAATTGATCTTGGCAACGTCCGAATAGCTGAAAAGCAGGCTGCAGTGTGCGGGCAGACCATCGCGTCCTGCACGGCCGATTTCCTGGTAATAGCTCTCGATGCTTTTTGGCAGATCAAAATGGATGATGAAACGCACGTTGGGTTTGTTGATGCCCATCCCAAAGGCGATGGTGGCGACGATAATCTGCACATCATCGCGGATGAAGGCTTCTTGATTCTGCTTTCGTTCTGCATCTTCCAGGCCTGCGTGATAAGGAAGTACGGAATATCCTTTGGACGTGAGATACACGCCAAGTTCGTCCACCTGGCGGCGTGAGAAGCAGTAAATGATGCCTGATTGTTCCTTGTGATCATCGAGGATTTTGATCGTTTGGCTGACAGGGTCGCGCTTGTGGAGGACCTCGATGTACAGATTCTCGCGGTTGAAACTGGCGATGAACTCGTTAGATGTGGAAAACTCGAGTGTGGAACGAATATCCTGCCGCACCTGCGCGGTAGCAGTGGCTGTGAGCGCGAGGCAGACTGCCTCAGGGAAGCGCTTGCGTACTTCAACGATTTGACGATATTCCGGACGAAAATCGTGACCCCACTCCGAGATACAGTGGGCTTCGTCGATGGTAAGCAGATCGACTTTCAGACCGGAAAGAAGCGAAAGGATGCGCGGGGTGAGCAGTGTTTCGGGGGCAACGTAAAGCAGTTTCACTTCGCCGCGTTTCACAGAATCCATGTTCTCCTGGTATTCCTGCGGGGAGAGCGAACTGTTGAGGAACAAGGCGGGTACGCCGAAAGCACGCAGTTGCTCGACCTGGTCTTTCATCAAGGAAATCAGGGGCGAGACGACCACAGTCAGCCCATCCAACATCAGCGCTGGGATCTGGTAGCAAAGCGATTTGCCTCCGCCAGTGGGCATGACAGCCAGCGTATCGCGTTGCGCCAACACATTTTCGATCACTTCACGTTGATGCGGGCGAAAGGTATCGAAGCCAAAGGTTTCTTTGAGAATGGAGGCTGGAGTGAACATGGGTAAAGTATACCGATGATTTTTCTGGTGAGGCCTTACATTCTAAAAACAAAAGGGGAAACTGCTGCCTATCGGGCTTTTTTTAAGGAATATAATCTCTGCTTCAACATGCGAGAGACCGCCCAGACAACGGGCTTTTTGATTCCCTTCAAGATATACCCAAACATGTACCCATCCCCTATGACCCTGTACATAGAGTTTTTGATGCCTTGATGCTATGCTTTTATTATTACTATTGTGCGGTATAAGGCAAGCATTCCTGGTTGTGGTAGCCAGGTCAAGAAAAGCAGTAGAAAGATCATGAAGAGGACAAAACGTTATTGTCAATATTTTAGAACGGGCAGGACATTCTTACAAGTGTCTGGCAAGGGGGGCGTGCGCAGCACATCCCCCTTATTTTCGGTATCTTTTCGCAATGTGCGTAAGTCCTGTATTGAGAGTCACCGGGATTTGGTCAAAGGAGGAAATGAATGTTACGCAGTTTGAAAGAACTAATAGGATATGAGTTGCTGGCAAAAGATGGTTATATTGGAAAAACTCACGATTTTCTTTTCAACGATGAAGACTGGAGAATCCGATACTTGGTTGTAGATACCGGTCCCTGGATTTTGGGTCGAAAAGTGCTCATATCCCTGCTGGCATTAGGGCAGCCTGTTTGGGCCACTGAAACATTTCCTGTAGATTTGACGCGTGACCAGGTCAAATCCAGCCCGGACGTTAATCTGGCCAAACCGGTTTCGCGTCAATACGAAGAAAGACTGCACCAGCATTACAACTGGCCGGCGTACTGGGGCATGGCTGCCGCGATCCCCGGGCGGCCTGCTTATATTCCTCTAATGGTCTTTGCCGGTCAAGAGAAAGATGAAGAAGAGACCCATTTACGGAGTTCAAAAGAATTATTTGGGTATAAGATGAATGCTAAAGATGGTGAAGTCGGCGGGTTGGCTGATTTCATTGCCGAAGATGATAGTTGGCAACTCCGATATATGGTAGTTGACACAAGCGACAAGTTGGATTCTGATAAACAGGTTCTGGTATCACTTGAATGGATCAACAACATCGATGTCGCCCTCAAAGAGATTTCTATCGATCTGGCTCAACAGGCGGTTCAACTCAGCCCTGCCTTCGACCCCCACAAACCGGTCAACCGTCAATATGAAGAAGTTCTCTATGATTACCATGGCCGGCCAAAGTACTGGCAGGTAGTGGAGTGATACAACACCAATTATGG
>JBAVJG010000635.1:0-5238 GCA_049687655.1 Anaerolineales bacterium
AGATGATGTCAACCTGACGGTGGAGTTGATCGTGCCTGTGGCTTTGGAGCAGGGCTCGAAGTTCGCCATCCGCGAAGGTGGTCTGACCGTCGGCGCTGGCGTCGTCACCAAGATCATCGAATAATTAAGAAAGTCTGGTAATTAAGAATGGCCTCTAAGAAAAAAGGTGTTCGCCCCGTCATCACGCTGCAATGCAGCGAATGTAAGGAGCGCAATTACACAACAGAAAAAAATCGCCGCAACAATCCGAACCGGCTGGAGTTCAATAAATATTGCCCTCGCGACCGGAAGCATACGTTGCATCGAGAAACGAAGTAGTACAATAGTTAAATAGTTCGATAGTTGTATGGTTGAGAGAACAACTAAACTACACAACTGAGAACTATCTAACTAATCGTAGGCCAGTAGCTCAATTGGTAGAGCACTCGTCTCCAAAACGAGCGGTTGAGGGTTCGAGTCCTTCCTGGCCTGTATAAAGGGCAACGCCGTCCGCAAGAAGGCGGCGTTTTAGCCGTAAGAATGAAGTAAGGAGATCGGCTTGGCTGATAAGAAGGCTTCCAAAAAACAGAACGTAATTCAGCGTTTCACTCGCGAAACGGTGGGCGAATTGCGTAAGGTTTCCTGGCCCACACGTCAAGAAGCGTGGCAGTTAACTTTGATCGTTCTGGTCGTGCTGGCATTCATGAGCGTTTTTTTGGGCATCATTGTGGATGGCATAGCCGGACAGTTGTTGAATCTATTGATTGGTGTTTAGAGCCGTATAACAGAGATTGAGGATAAGTAATGGATAAGCGGGAACCGGAAGAGCAACAGCTCGAAGAAGCGCAAATGGAATCGGCCGAGGACGTCAATACGCCCTCGGATGAGACTGTTTTAAGCGACACCGACGCTTCAGAACCGAACGAAGAACCTGCTTCCACTACCTCACCTGTAGACGAAGCTGAGACGAGTCCCGCTGAAGAAGAGGCAGCTTCTGACGTTCCAGTTGACGAAACAACTGAGGAAACTCCTGTTGATACGGAAGAAGGCGACGAGCCTGCTTCTGAAACGTCAACGGGTGATGAGGCTGATGAACTTTCTACTGAAGAAGTTGTCGAAGGAAAAACTACTTCTGATGCCCCCGTTGACGAATCAACTGAGGGAGCGTCCGTTGATGAAGAGCAGGAAGACCAACCTGCTTCTGATGTGTCTACGGATGATGAGTCTGATGCATCTTCCAGCGAGGCAGATGTCGAAGCCGAGCCAGAGGCAGATGATGACCCCTCAGCCTGGTTTGTAATACATTGTTACTCCGGTTACGAAAACAAAGTCCGCCACAACCTCGAACAACGTATCGAAACCATGGGAATGAAGGACATGATCTTCGATGTGGTTGTCCCTACACAGGAAGAGATCGAAGTGCGTGATGGCAAACGCCGTACGGTAGAACGGCATATCTTCCCTGGGTATGTGCTGGTCAACATGATCCTGACCGAAGAGTCGTGGTATGTGGTACGCAACACACCTGGAGTGACCGGTTTCGTCGGTATGGGAAATAACCCCACACCGCTGCGACCGGAAGAGGTAGCCCAGATTGTCAAGCGTATGGAAGCCGATGCCCCAACGGTCAAGGTAACTTTCAAAGTCGGTGAACGGGTGCGCATCGTTGATGGGCCGTTCAACGACTTCCGCGGCGTTGTATCGGAAATCGACATGGAACGCACGAAGGTGCGTGTGATGGTCAGTTTCTTCGGGCGTGAAACGCCAGTGGAGCTGGATTTCCTTCAGGTAGAGAAAGCGTAAATTTGACGGTAGCAGGCTGCTAGCCCAGCCTGATGCGTGGGAGGGCCTCCCTAATCGCCCGCTAAAACCACATAGGAGAGAAAAATGGCAAAGAAATTCAAGGCAATAGTTCGTTTGCAGATTGAGGCTGGTAAGGCTAACCCTGCACCCCCCATTGGCCCGGCGCTTGCCAGTCATGGTATCAACATCATGCAATTCTGCAAGGAGTACAACGCGCGTACGTCCAATCGACAGGGCGAAGTCCTCCCCGCTGAAATCACGATCTATACGGACGGATCCTTCACGTTTGTTCTGAAAACTCCGCCCGCCGCGGTTCTTTTACGAAAAGCGGCTGGTGTAGATAAAGGTTCCGGCGTTCCGAACAAGGAAAAAGTCGGTAAGGTAACTCGGGCGCAAGTCAAGGAGATTGCTGAATTGAAGATGAAAGACCTGAACGCGATCGATGTTGATGGCGCAATGAAACAGATCGAGGGAACTGCCCGCAGTATGGGCATTACGGTTGTAGAATAAATTTGTGGGAGGGTTGCGTTTTGCGCACCCGTTTGTACCACGGAGGTAATCATGGCAAAACACGGTAAGAATTATCTGGCTGCAAGAGATAAAATTGATCCTGAAAATTTGTACTCGCCACGCGAGGCGTTGGAACTGGCGAAGGAAACTTCTTCGACCAAATTTGACTCTACAGTGGAAGTACATATTCGCACAGCGCTCGACCCACGCCAGGCTGATCAGCAAGTACGTGATGTAGTAGTGCTCCCACATGGCCTGGGCAAGACTGTCCGCGTGCTGGTGTTTGCGCAGAGTGAAGCTGCTGCCGCAGCGCGAGAAGCTGGTGCTGATATGGTTGCTGATGATGATGAGTCCTTGAAAAAGCTTGAAGGCGGCTCATTAGATTTCGATGTGGCCATAGCAACACCCGATATGATGGGGAAGGTTGGCCGCCTTGGGCGAATCCTTGGTCCGCGGGGCTTGATGCCAAATCCAAAAGCTGGCACTGTCGTCGGCCCGGATGACCTGGAACGTGCTATCACTGAGGCTAAGGCTGGTCGTGTGGAATTCCGTCTCGATAAGACTGCCAACATGCATATGTCGATTGGTAAAGTCTCATTTGAGACCGATAAACTGTTTGAAAATTTTTCTGCGCTGATGGATGCCATTCGCAAGGCCAGACCGGCTGGTGCGAAAGGTGGCACCTATCTTAGACGCATAACTGTTGCAACAACGATGGGCCCTGGAATCAAGGTTGATCCAAATGAGGCCCAAGCGCTGGAGGTAACCGGGTAACCAATCCGGATATCCTGAAATCGCCACTTGCCAATGATGGTGGGTGCCCCGTAAAGACAGGGCTTAATTTCCTGCTCAGGTAAGGACAAAATGCAAATCGCGGTTCTTTTCAGAACCGTCTCCCCTCCGGGGTAATTGCAAAGGTCTTTGCCTCGCGCAGCGAGTGGCAAAGACTTTTTATATAGAAAGGAGGTGAGTGTCCTTTGGCTCTTTCAAAACAGAAAAAGAACGAAGTAATTGACCAATATAAAGACTGGCTGAAAAAAAGTGAGTCTGTGATCCTGATGGAATATACCGGTGCGACTATGAAGGATATGGAAAATATCCGTGCCAAGATTCGCGAATCCGGTGGTGAGTTCCATGTTGTAAAAAACACACTGGTGAAGCTGGCTCTTGAAGCGATTGAGTATCCTATACCTGAAGGAATGTTAGAGAACAGCACGGCGGCATCGTTTGCGTTTTCCGATCCCGCAGGGACAGCGAAAGCCCTGTCAGAAGCGGCAAAAGGTCTGGAAGCTATCAAAGTAAAAGGTGGCTATATGGGCCTTGAAATGCTGGATGCAGCACAGGTAAAAGCTCTGGCAGATCTGCCCCCGTTACCCGTTGTTCGCGCACAATTGCTGGGTGTCCTTCAAGCTCCTGCTGGCAAACTGGTCCGGACTATTGCGGAACCACCACGCTCTCTGGCTTCTGTACTTCGAGCTTATTCCGAACAAGCCCAGGCTGCAGCGTGATCGGCCGAAATATTGCGCTAAATCATCTAAAAAAAACTATCTCATTTATGTAAGGAGTACATGTACAATGGCTGCAAATCTTGAAAAAATAGCTGATCAGTTGAGCGAGCTTTCTGTTCTGGATGCTGCTGAGCTGGTAAAATTACTTGAAGAAAAGTGGGGCGTTTCTGCTGCTGCCCCCGTTGCGATGGCTGCTGCCGGTCCTGCCGCTGCTGCTGAGCCTGAGGAAGAAAAGACCGAGTTTGACGTGGTCATCAAAGAAGCTGGCCCCAAGAAGATCGAAGTCATCAAGGTCATTCGTCAATTGACAAGTCTGGGTCTGGGCGATGCCAAAACCATGGCCGAAACTGCTGGTGGCAAGGTTCTAACGCAGGTTGGCAAGGACGCTGCCAACGAGGCTAAGAAGAAACTGGAAGAAGCCGGCGCGGTTATCGAACTCGAGTAAGTACTAAAATATATAGCAAAAAAAGACGGCTTGCAAAAGCCGTCTTTTTGATTCATATTGGTATGTTGTTATGCCGCGACAGTGTCCACTTTACGGATGACCATCACAACCTTGCCCTTGATTTCCAATGGTTCATCTTTGTTGATCATAATAGCGCTCATCGTTGGGTTGGCGGGTTGCAGGCGATAACCATCTTTTTCTTTGTAAAAATATTTGAGGGTGGTTTCATCCTGGCTGGGCAGCCAGACCGCTACCATTTCACCATTCCGCACTTCGGAATTGTTATTGACCGGTTTCATGATGACATAATCACCATCGTTGACCATGGCGTCGATCATAGATTCTCCCTGCACTTCCAGGGCGAAGAGACGCTTTTCCTTCTCAGGCTCTGGCAGCAGAGAAGTGGCAATTTCAACGCTCGTATCTACGTCATAGTAATTGAAGTCAGATGCCGGAACAGGGACAGGTTCGCTGGCCACAATTCGTCCGAGCACGGGGACACGCATCAGGTCGGTAATCATTTGAACGACTTCGTTGACTTTGTCAGTCATGCGTAGTCCGCGCGAAACACGTCCGTCGCGCTCGATGTAACCCATCTTCTCAAGTTGCTCCAGATAATAATTAACCACAGACGTGGACGAGATTTTGGCGGCATCGCCAATCTCACGGATAGAAGGGGGGCGTCCATTTTCGCTCTGGTACTTTACAAGAAATTCCAAAACGCGAATATGGCGGTCACTCAAACCTTTGCTTTTACGAACCATCATCATAAGAACCTCCTGCCAATATCTGGCACGGCGAGCATTATTCGCTCATTTGTGCTATAAATATACACGAACATTCGTTCTGTGTCAAGCCTTTTTCGAACAGATTTTCCCCTTTTTTACCTCGATAAAACAGAAGTTTCATTGTTAACGGAAAAAGTTGTTTTCGGTGTCGTTTTGCGGATTGCGTATGTCCTATGAAAGTTACTTCTCCAGCCTGGCGGAGAAA
>JBAVJG010000636.1:0-3003 GCA_049687655.1 Anaerolineales bacterium
CAATAACGTCACCTTTACAGAGTGCTGTGTAAATAATTTAGGACTTACGCACATTGCGAAAAGATACCGAAAATATGCAAGGAGCAGTAGAATCAGCAGAAAGGATGTCAAAATGACTGAACTAAAAACCAAGCGCAACAAAGGCGATGTGGAGGCCTATCTCAACAGCGTCCCGGACGAGAGAAAACGTCAGGACAGTTTTACAATTATGGAACTGATGAAGCAGATAACTGGTGAGGAACCGGAGATGTGGGGCGACAGCATCGTGGGTTTCGGCAGCTATCACTACAAATACGAGAGCGGGCGCGAGGGCGACTGGTTCGTGACCGGATTCTCACCGCGCAAACAGAACCTGACGCTTTACATTATGTCTGGGTTCGATGAATATGACAAGTTGTTGGGCAAACTTGGCAAACACTCCATAGGGAAATCCTGTTTATATATCAAAAAGATCGAGGATGTGGATGTAGACGTGTTGAAAGAACTGGTTCAAAAATCTGTTGATCACATGAAAAAGGCTAATTCATGATAAGTAACGAACAATTGCTACTAGATCATAAAAAGCATCCATTCCTGTGGATGGGAGTGTTCAGCTTGGGAGTGTCTATTGTGCTTGCAAAACTGAACATTTATCTGGGCACGCAAGTGAATTATCTGGACTACCTCTCGCTTTTCAACGCACTCACGATTGTCATGCTGACATGTGTGAGCATTGTTCATTGTCTCAAGCGTTGTGGGCTTGTGGAGGGTACGCTTCAGGAGCATACCGCTAGTGTTGATGGGCCTGGCATCCTCTACTTTTTTAATCATGTTGTTCCTGATCAGCTAAAGTTAATGAGCGAAAACATAACCAGGCCTCTACCTGCATCCGTTTAAAGAACTGGTAACTTTGCCGGTTTTTGCTTAAGCTAGGGTATTATTATCCAAGTTGCTATCTATTCTATCCACAAAGGAGGATAACATGAGTCTTGTTGTCGTTTCGCAAGCCGAGGGACGCATCCCGGTGACAGTCTTCGAGTTGCAGGATCGGGTTAACCTGAGCAACACTGCAGAACTCGAACAGGCCGGTAAGGAAGCCTATGCTAACGGTACACGCGACCTGGTGGTCGACATCAGCAAAGTGGATTCGTTTACCAGCGCCGGAATCCGTGCGCTGCTGGTCATCTATAAGCTGATGGCGGGAGATGAAGGCAGGCAATCCAAACACGTGAAACTGGTCAGCCCAACAAAATACGTGCGTGAAGTGCTGGAGGTATCCGGGGTGGCCGATTCGATCGAAATTTATGACACGCTAGATAAAGCAGTTGCCTCGTTCTAACTGTAATCGAGAGATTGACCATAAATGTGTTCAGCATTCAATCGCACCTGTTATATCAAGGAATTTGAAGAGTAACTTTTCAATCTACTTCTCGTCATGGTTTATAGCTTGCAAAATTGTAAGGCGTCTAACTAAATCTAAATTATCATATTGGATTTGTGACTTAAATTACTATTTTGTCAACTTAAGTTAATGTAATATGACAATAACTTACAAAAGTGCAAGGTGCACAAAAAAGGCAGTTCCCTGTTGCTGCCGGCATATCTTAGAAAACTTTGGAAGGCGCTGAGCCGGTGACCCAGTTTGGTCGCTCTGTCTCGTTTATGGAGATAAGGTCACTGAGGAGCCAGTAGCGAAACCGATCCGTTGTTTGGGTCGGTTTTTTTTATATTTTCGAAGAAAGGAGGTGTATTTCGCAAATTAGCGAACAGCAATTCTTTTGCTTTAGAGGTTGAGGAATAAACTTTAATGTGTGGGCAAATCACAACTCACTTTATTAAATGATGGAGAAAATTATGATTAGCAGAAGAGACTTTTTAAAACTCAGCGGAATGAGTTCGTTTGCGCTTTATTTAGCCGCACGCGGCAATCCGTTGATGAAAGCCCTTGCGATGGAAGCCGCCCTTGGGCTAAGCAATCCAGCGCTGCAACCCAAGTTCACCAATCCGGTGCCTGATGCCCTATCACCTGGCTTCATGTATCAACCCGATAAACATGGCCGCTATAAAATCCAGGTAGGAACGGCAATTCAACAGACGGGGCTAATTGATCCGGATACTATGACTCCATTGTCAACCCCCGTCTGGGGTTATGGCGCCCAAAGCGACATGGTCTTCACATGGCCTGGCCGTACATTCCAGGTCAAGAGCGTCAGTGCTGGAGGCCCACCGGAAACAGAGGTGATCTGGGCCAATGCCCTGAGCGGCGTCACTCAGCATCTGCTGCCAGTTGACATCAGCTTGCATTGGTGCTACAGCCTGCCCGGTTACGATCGTTACACGATTGAAAAACAAGGTGTGCCCATTATCACACACTTACACGGAGGACACACCGATTACCAATTCGACGGCAATCCGGAGTTCTTTTACGGTCCCCCACTCAACAAAGGCGGGAAACAGGTCATTGGTCCGCAATGGGACTACATCCCCGGCGGATTTACCACTAAGTTCAGATATGACAATAACATACCTGCTGGCAACCTATGGTACCATGACCACGCCCTGGGTCTTACCCGTCTGAATGTGTACGCTGGGATGGCAGGCTTCTACTTCGTGCGTGACGAATTTGATACGGGTGAGTTTGACAATCCCTTAAATTTGCCCGCCTGGCCCTATGAAAAAGCCTACGCTATCCAGGACCGCATGTTCTTTAATACAGGTGAGTTATTCTACCCGGCATTCCCCGGCGATCCCTACTACGAAGACTTCATCGATGGCGAGGGAGTAGTCCTACCGCCTCTACCATTTATTGATGGTGGGCCTACGGCGCTGGCCGAATTCTTTGGCGACCACATGGTGGTCAACGGTGTCATCTGGCCCTTCGAAAACGTCGAGCCGCGCAACTACCGCATGCACCTACTCAATGGCACCGACAGCCGCTTCATGGCGCTCCAGTTCTTCGAGGTCCCGGCAGGCGCGACGGATCTCACCGTAGAACTCCAACAATTGTCCTTCAACGTCATCGGC
>JBAVJG010000637.1:0-9785 GCA_049687655.1 Anaerolineales bacterium
TCGAGCCATCGCTGGCATTGGCGCAAGGTGCCGCCTTCGCCGCGGACGGGAAATCGGTCAACAATGTACTGGGATTTCCGGGCATTTTCCGTGGTGCAGTAGATGCCAACGCGCCACGCATCACACACGAGATGCTGGTTGCCGCAGCTGAGACCATCGCCGCCATGACCCCACCTGGCGACCTGGTACCCAATCCGTTGGATAAGGGTGTGCACCATGCGGTAGCACGGGCTGTAGCAGAAAAGGCTTACGAGCAAGGTATTGCCCGCGCAGATTACGTGCCGTATGTGGAAGAATGATATATAAGGGCGCACAGCCATCCGCCTTTACTCTTTGTTAGAATTCTCTACCGTACATTAACAACATTCTGTTCTAATTGAAACCAAAACATTGGCTGGAACTCTAAATCTCGCTTGAGACAATGTCTGATCCAATCCAAACCTAAACGGAACACACTCTTATCGTTGCGTTCCGTGCGATCAATGCAACCAGTTTTGTTTTCAGCCATGACTTGTAAACCCTGTAAGATCATCCAAATATAGGCCAGACAAGCAGCAACGAGTAAACGACTTACTCGAGCTGGGTCGGACAGGTGGCTCTTGTGGATATTGAATCCGCGGCTCTTCTGGTCAGAAAAGAAGGTTTCTATTCGATAACGTCGCTGATAATGTCTACAAGTTAGATATTTGCTTGTCAGATTGCTGATCAAGTAAATCGGTTTTTCATACTTGTCGCTCCACCAGCCAACCAGATTGGTTTTGAGTGTTGCTTTTTGTGTGAACCCAACATTGAGATACTGAAGCACTTGATTTTTCTCAAGAGAAATATCTCCAATCGCCTGTTCTCCAAGCTTTGTGGTCACATAAATCTGGGGCGAAGTGCGCAAGACATAGCTCCATTGCGTGTTTTCCTGTACCCAAAGTAGCATTTCACTTGTATCATACTCTGCATCACCCAATAAAATCACCTTGGCTGTCTCTGGAAGGAGCACTCTTACCTTCTCCAGGGCTTCAATATGCCGCTTGGCTGTAGTGTGGCCTTTCTTGCCTTTGTACACCAACCAAGCAATCGGCAATGCCCGTTTCTTGTACACCACACCCACCATCAGCACCATGCAGCCTCTTCCAGCCTGGCTGCCATCCATGACCAAAACCAATGCCCGCTCTGACAACGCCTTCAATATCTGTCGAGCAAATGGCATGTAGATCATTTCTCCATCAATCTGTTCATGTTTTACCCAACGTCGTAATCTCATCTCAATGCTTTTGTCTTTCGCATCCGTTGGTATTTCACTACTCATTTCTGATAGCTGTGCTTTTTTGCTCATCACTATCCCGGCAATCATCATTGCTAAAGTAATGGTGTGCCCTGCATGTTGATTTGTCACGAATTGTTTGATAGTTTTCAATACTTTTGTGTATACTTTGTAGCGATCAGTCATTTGGCTCCACTTTTCGGTTTAGTCACCTTGAGTGTAACTTATGACTGATCCTTTATCTTCAGGGCTTTCGCTCATACAGGCATGAAAGCCTGAATACGAGGTGCAGCCAATTCGTTTCGCAAGTAATCGCTGAACAAATCATCTTTGGTCTGATACAGCGTTTTTCCAAGCAAATTGGCTTTGACCTTCAAAGAAAGCCAGGCATGGTAGCAACAAGCAAGATGAGTACGTTGTGAACGACCTTTTCGGCATTGACATTTTTCAGTTCCAGTCAACTGTTTAAGACCGCGATGCAGTTCTTCGATTTGCCAGCGCACGTCGTTCGTATCTTGAGCAACCTGCGCGGTCAAAGTCTCATCTGGGCTATTGGTAATAACCCAGTCAATGTCACCATCTGTGGCAACCACCTTGAATAACTGCACTTTGAACGGTACTTCCTTCAATTTGACCAGCACGCCATTTTGTAAGCGTTCTGTTGTCCACTCAATATCATTCAGATGTATCCAACCACCTTCTTTGCTCAAACTGACCATCCGATTGCTTTTCAGTGTTGTGAAAAAGACTAGGCCCAGACGGTGTACCAGTTTCAAGTTCGCGGCAGAAGCATACCAACTGTCAAATAAGATGCGTTTCGCTTTGATCTTCTTGGCAAATACTGCATTGATGACCATATCAGCAAAATGATCGTTCTTGGTTTTACCATCTTGATCCGGTGCGTAAACGCGATAATCAATTGGATAAAAGTCTTGCTTTATTCCAGCACTGTGTACCAGATTTACTACGCCAATTCCTCGCACCAACCCATGTTCTGCACCGCTGTATTGCAGTTTTACCAGTTCGATAAATCTTGAGTAACGCTTGTCTTGCACACTGTCATCTACCAGCATAAAGGCTTCAGAATTGTCTTTGATCATGCCTTCAACCAACTCCCATAAGCCACGCGCTGTGTGACGCTCGTTACTTAGATAGTCTGTGATCACATCATGGCTGACATCATCCAAGTGCTCGGCAAGATTTGATCCCGTATAATTGCCAATTGTGCAAATCAGATATTCCACGTATTGTTGTTTGGTTATCATGCACACATACTATCATCTGATTTCACCAAGCGAAAGTCCTGAAAGAGAAAATGAGTCCAAACTTTAATTAGGTTAGAAATAGATGTCACTAAATACCCATTCTTCGGATTGACGCCAGACAAATGTGGTTTAAATAACCTGCTATAATAAACCTGTCGCCAGTTATTCCGATTTTTTTATGCAACAGCGGATACAAGTAGGGTCTAGATTCTGGTACTTCCTAGGCCCACTCATCTGCATTTTTTTCCTTTTTTAGCGGTGTGCACGTAGTTTTAGTGCCAGTTTGCCATCTGTCCCTATTTGATTGCAATACTAATTGATTGTATTTTACAGTATGCCACCTTCTGTGTAAATCAATAGCACCATTCATACACTTTTGACTTACACGATTGAATGGGTATTTTTGTGTTCTCTCCAAAGAGAGCATAATGAAAGGAGGTGATGTTAACTGCAGATGTTCCTCCCCATGCTGAAGGGGTGATTTATTGTATCTAAAAATTCAAAAAGGAGTAAGTAATGGCTCGATTTCACTTACGAATCTTCACGCTTCTGATGGTTTTGGCTGTTGCACTAACAGCCTGCGGACCATCAACAACGCCGACAGAGGCTATGCCGGAAAAAACGCAGGCTGCTGAGCCTGCTGATGAACAACCTGTCGCCACTGAGGCTCCGGTTGAACCTGCCCCTGCAGAGACTGGCGGTACGATTGTCATTGCCATGGCCGCGGCGCCTGTTTCCCTCGATCCGGCTGACCATCGCAGCCGCGAATCAGAGACCGTAATCCGCAATATGTTCGATGGATTGGTCACGCGTGACAACACCAGTGGTGTGCACCTGCAACTGGCAGAGTCAATGGACTGGGTCGATGAGCAAACCCTAAACATCACACTACGACAGGGGGTCATGTTTCATGATGGAACTGAAATGACCGCTGATGACGTGGTCTTCACCTTCGAACGCATCATCAATGAAAACCAGATCGAATATCCCGAATCGCATACATCGCCCCGCAAGGGCTTGATCGCTCCACTCGAATCGATAGAGAAGACCGGCGACTACTCCGTTACGATGCACTTCAGCGGACCCTGGCCGCCTGCCATGCAGTTGCTGGTGCACCAGCAGATCGTCCCCAAGGCTTATATTGAGGAAGTTGGCACGCAAGGCTTTGTCGAGCATCCCATCGGCACAGGCCCATTCAAGTTCGCCTCATCCCAGCCCGGGTTTGAAGAAGTAGTATTGGAACGCTTTGACGATTATTATGGCGGTGCGCCTGACCTGACTCCGGTTGGCTCAGCTTGTGCCCAACAGGTTGTCTTCCGCGTCATTCCAGAAGCCTCCACGCGCGTTTCGGCACTGTTGGCCGGCGAAGTGGACATCATCGTAGCGGTACCGCAGGATCTGGTTCCCAACTTGTCCGCGGACCCCAATATTCAGGTGGCGACCGCAGCCGGCACACAGCCGAAATGGATCGAACTCAACGTCAACCAAGCGCCGTTCGATGATGTGCTCGTCCGTCAGGCGATGAACTATGCCATTGACAAAGACTTGATTATCGAACAAATCTATGGCGGTCGCGCTGTGGCGCTGCCTGGTCCGCTTTCGCCATATAATAACTTTGCGAACAAGAGTCTCTCGCCTTATCCGTATGACACTGCCATGGCTCTTGACCTGCTCAAGCAAGCCGGTTGGGAAGACAGCGACGGAGACGGCATCCTGGATAAAGATGGCCAGCCCTTCGCCTTCACGATCGACACGCTCGAATCGTGGCGATCATTGGCCGAAGCCGTGGCGGATATGTATCGTGCTATCGGCATTGATGCCAATGTCCGCTTCTGGGAATACAGCGTGATCAAACCGCAGCTCCAGGCTGGCGAACGAATGGCTTACCTGGATGATTGGGGTGATTCTGCTTTTGATCCGGTTGGCCACTTCGAGGCCAAATGGCACGGATTCGTTGCCGATACGCCTTACGGACGTGGCAACTTCTCCGGTTACGATAATGCCCGTGTGAATGAATTGATCCAGATGGGCGAAACAACCGGGGACGAGACTGCGCGACACAGCACCTATGACGAAGCGCAGCAGATCGTCTACGATGAAGCACCGGCTGTGTTCCTGCTCCTGCCCGAAGAGGTTGAAGCCGCCTCGGCTTTGATTTCCAATTGGGCACCCGCCTCGGATAGTCGCGAAAACATGCACGACGTCTGCAAGGTCGAGTAACAGCTTTAGGGGAGGGCGATGTGTTCGTCCTCCCCTTTTTTCGAGCGCTATCGCTTTCAATCCGCAAAAAAAGAACAGAATGTGAGTATTCGTGAAAGGTTTTAAAGTTCTTGAACGAATCCTGGCAACGCTCCCCATCATGTTTGGAGTGGCGATTGTCGTATTCTTTTTCATCCGCCTGACGCCCGGCGACCCGGTGGATATCATGATGGGACAAGGTGGAGCAATTTCAACCGGCGAGATTGAGCAACTCCGCGAAGAATTCCATTTGAACGAACCGCTGCCGGTGCAGCTCTGGTATTTCCTGCGCGACGCTGTGCAGGGCGACCTGGGCTATTCTTACATACTTAAGCGACCAGTGACCGAGTTAATTGCCGAACGCCTGCCCGCCACAATAGAATTGGCGGTGGGTGCACTGATGTTCAGCCTGGTGATTGCTCTGCCGATCGGCGTTATTTCGGCGGTCAAGCAAAATTCACTACTGGATCGCCTGAGCATGAGCACGGCTTTTCTGGGTATTTCCATGCCCGGATTCTGGCTTGGCATTATTCTCATCCTTATTTTTTCGGTGCGCCTACACTGGCTGCCGGTGCAGGGACGCATTTCGCGCGACGCCGGGTTGGAGGCGCGTACCGGCTTCTTCGTGCTGGACAGCCTGCTTTCCGGTAATACTAAAGCGCTTATAAGCAGCCTGAAGCATTTGGTATTGCCGTCCGTGACGCTGGGCGCGCCGGTGGCAGCGGTGATCGCACGTGTACTGCGCTCGTCTATGCTAGAAACGCTGCGCTCGGACTATGTCACGCTGGCACGCAGTAAAGGTGTGGCAGAATGGCTGGTAGTCATTAAGCATGCCCTACGTAACGCTATGATTCCTACTGTCACCGTGGTTGGCTTGCAGATTGGTATCTTGCTGGGCGGCAACATGGTCATCGAGACGGTGTTCGGCTGGCCAGGGCTGGGACGTATGGTTGTCAAAGCCATCTTCGACCGCGATTTTCCGCTTATCCAGGGGGCTGTCATGATCTACGCCTTCACCTTTGTGATGGCCAACCTGATCGTGGACATCCTGTATACTTACCTCAATCCCCGCATCCGGATGCAGTAAGAGATACATCATGGAATTTATTCCAGATATCCAAACTTTTCTCGAAGACCAGGAATACATCTGGCGCATCCGCCTAGAATTGTGGTGGCGTAATTTCAAGAATTTTTTTGGAGAGCTAAGCCACCATCCCCTGGCTCTGCTGGGTGGAATCCTCGTCATTGTGTATCTGCTCTCTGCAGCCTTCGCCGGACAGATCACTGTGCATGACCCGGTGCAGGGCAATCTGCGTCTGCGCTTGATGGCACCTATCTGGGAAGCAGGTGGCGATTGGGCCTATCCGCTTGGCACCGACTCACAAGGCCGCGACCTGTTGACACGCATCATTTACGGGGCGCGCATTTCTCTCAGCGTCGGCCTGCTCTCAGTGGGCATCTCGGTCTTGATCGGGACGCTGCTGGGGATGCTTGCCGGATACTACGGTGGACGTTTTGACAACATTGTCTCGCGCCTGGCCGACCTGTTGCTGGCCTTCCCGTTCCTGATCTTTGCCATTGGCGTAATGGCCTTCCTCGGGCCGGGCTTCGTCAACCTTATCCTGGCGCTGACCTTCAAGGGCTGGGTTGAATTCTTCCGGTTGGTGCGCGGCGAGATGCTGGTGGAAAAGACAAAAGAATATGTTGAAGCTGCCCGCGTCACCGGGCAGGGGCATTTCGCTATCATCGTGAAGGAAATCCTGCCCAACATCGCCCAATCGGTGTTTGTGCTGGGCACGCTGCGTATGGGCTACATGATCATTACCGAAGCCAGCCTGAGCTTCCTCGGGCTGGGGCTGCCGCCCAACATTCCAACCTGGGGCTCGATGGTGGCTGCCGGACGCGATTCGATGTTGGTGGCCTGGTGGGTTTCGACCTTCCCCGGCCTGGCCATCCTAATCCTGATCATGGCTATTAACCTGTTTGGCGAAGGCCTGCGCGACATCCTTGACCCGCGCTTGAAACTGGAAGGGTAAATCCTGTAAGGATAAAACAATGGCAAATTCAACAGCACCAATCTTAGATGTCCGTAATTTGCACACCGTTTTTCCGTCCAACGGGAAGCTGGTGCGCGCCGTCAACGGCGTCAACCTGACCTTGAACCAAGGTGAAATTCTGGGTGTGGTGGGCGAATCAGGTTGTGGCAAAAGCACCCTGTTGCTCTCGCTCCTGCGCCTGCTGCGCTATCCTGGCCGGGTGGAAAACGGTGAGGTTCGCTTTCGCGGGGAGGATTTGCTTCAGCTCAACAACAACGAGATACGCGCCTTGCGCGGCAAGGAGATCTCGATGATCTTCCAGGACCCGCTCTCCACGCTCAATCCGGCCTTCACGGTCGGCGAGCAGATCAGCGAGTCGTTGCGCCTGCATCACATCATAGAAGGTAACCGTCTGCCCTGGCCATTCGACGGTGCTCGCCGGACAAAGGAAAAACAGCGTGTGCTACAGATCATGGATGAGGTTGGCATCCCCTCGCCGATGGATCGGTATGCCGCGTATCCTCACCAATTCTCCGGCGGGATGCAGCAGCGCACACTGATCGCCATTGCGCTGATCTGTGGCCCGGCGCTGTTGTTGGCCGACGAGCCAACCACCGCGCTGGATGTCACCATTCAGGCGCAGATCATGAGCCTGATGAAGCAGATCAACCAGAAGCGTAGAACGGCCATCATTCTCGTTACTCACGACCTGGGGCTGGCCGCCGAGTTTTGCGACCGCATCGCCGTCATGTATGCCGGACGCATCGTAGAGCAGGGCACGGTGGACGTGATTGTCGAAAGTCCGCAGCACCCGTACACACAGGGTCTGCTCGAATGCCGCCCCAGCCTGGGCGAGCGCGGCAAGCCCATCCGTCCCATTCCTGGCAACGTGCCTAACCTGGCCGAGCTGCCTGCGGGATGCGCTTTTGCCCCGCGCTGCGAACATGTACAGGATGTCTGCTGCGAAGGACCCATCCCCGTATTCAAGACCAAAGCCGGGCATTTAAACCGTTGCCTGATGACATCGGATTTTGAGAGCCAACCGGACTGGGAATGGGATTCCATTATCGAGCAGGAGCGTGCCGAATGACGACTCCACATCAGCCTCCCCGGCCGCTGGTCGCCGTTAAAGAGATGTATAAACACTTTTACATTCGACCCAGCTTCCTGGCGCGCAGCCTGGCGCATGAAACGGAGAAAACCATCCGCGCTGTGGATGGCGTGGACTTGGAGATCTACCCCGGTGAAACGCTCGGGCTGGTGGGTGAATCGGGATGTGGCAAAACAACTCTGGGGCGCGTCATGGTCCGCCTGGAAGAGCCAACAGATGGCGAACTGTTGTTTAAAGGGAATCCGGTTGAGGGCAGCACCATCCTCGAGTCCACAGAAAATAAAGAAAAACGTATCAAGTATTATCACGCCGCACAGATCATTTTCCAGAACCCATATTCATCGCTCAACCCGCGCAAGACAGTGCGCGAGATCATCAGCACACCGCTGCGTCAGCGCGGCATCCGCAACCCGCATGAACTCGAAGAACAGACGGTGGGCTTGATACGGCGGGTGGGGCTGGGACAGAGTCACATTGACCGCTACCCGCACCAGTTCTCCGGCGGACAGCGCCAACGCATCGGTATTGCGCGCGCGCTGGCTATGCAGCCACAGTTTATCGTGGCCGACGAGCCGGTCTCCTCGCTGGATGTGTCCATCCAGGCACAGGTCATCAACCTGCTGGAAGAATTGCAGAAAGAATTCCGCCTGACCTACCTGTTTATTTCGCATGACCTGAGCGTGGTGAATTACATCAGTGACCGCGTGGCAGTCATGTATCTGGGGCACATCGTGGAGGAGGGCAAAACGGACGAGTTGTTTGAAAACCCGTTACACCCGTACACCCAGGCGCTGCTGGCAGCCATCCCACGGGTGCGAAAATCTTACCGCACCGAGCGCATCATCCTGTCGGGCAATGTCCCCAGCCCGATCGACCCGCCTTCAGGCTGCCCATTCCATCCGCGGTGCTTCGCTAAAGTGGGGAGAATTTGCGAGGAGAAGTATCCACCGTTCTTTGAGGTCGGTGGGCAAAAAGCAGCATGTTGGATTTTCCAAAAAACCTAGTGATTTAGATTTTGTGCTCAACACAACGAGGAGTAAAAATCGCTCGACACACCCTTCGAGGGATCTAAATAATTAGTAATGGTATTTAGTTGCAAAAATAACTTCTTTGGGGACACAGGATGCGAACCAACGATCTCAGGGTCGCGGGTTACTGCCTTAAAACAGGAAGCCTAGCAGAAAAATGGCATGACTTTGCGCTTTTTGGATGATGATAATTGAAACCAAGTATTAAAACAAGTTGCAGGACTCGAACTATTTATCAAAATGTGCATACTTATTTTCATCTTGTGAAGGTATATTTTCAGCACTTTTCCCCTTGAAACATTACGGAATATAGTATGAAACCGCTCAACATTGAATGTTGGCGGTTTCTAAAAACATATAGGGACACGGGGACTCGAACCCCGGTAAACTTAAATATCTCTTCAGGCATGGCCTCTCCGAGTATCAAATGATGCCGTCATTGTGTGTTACTTTAATATAAAAGACTTCCGAAGTCTTCAAGATTTCGGAAGTCTGCTCTTACGGTCTTCGGTCAAGCGTCTACGGTCGAATTACGCCGTTTCCAAATACCTCTCCACCTCATAATCCGTCACATGCAGGCGATAATCATCCCATTCCTCCCACTTGGCGCGCGTGAAGGCTTCGTAAATCGTCGAGCCAAATGCGGTCTTGAGCACCTCGTCCTTATCCAATTCGGTCAATGCTTCCGCCAGCGAGCCGGGCAGTTCGCCCACGCCCATCTCCGTCCGCTCTGGCTTTGTCAACTCATACAGATTGACGTTGTTGAGCGGCGCGGGTGGGGTCATCTCTTTTTCGACCCCGTCCAGCCCGGCAGCCAGCATGGCGCCGAAGGCCAGGTACGCGTTGGAGGAC
>JBAVJG010000638.1:0-2239 GCA_049687655.1 Anaerolineales bacterium
ATTGATGGGGGCCGACTGTACCGAGTATGCCTCCCTGGTAGCCGCCCTCAGTCGGGCGCAAGGAATACCGGCCAGATATTTTGAAGGTTTGCTGTATCTCGAAGACACTGGCGGGAATAAAGACGAAGCAATCGCGCAGACCGAACATGCCTGGCTGGACGTCTACCAGCCAGGCATCGGGTGGACCGCCATGGACCCCACCATGGGACGCGGGCCGGTTAATCGAGATACGTACTTTGCGCACTATACACCCGATCACATCATCGTGACGACCGGGAGAAATCCATCCACCCTGCGCGGGGCCAGCTACTGGTCGCATCTGTACTGGCCGGGGAATCTGACCAGTATCAGCGTTTCGGAAGCCAGTTGGGACATTCAGCCTGTTGAGCAACGCTGAATTGAAAATGGATCACGGAGCACATTGAAACGCAAAGCCCGCTAAGAACACAAAGGTTTCAGTTATTGGCCCAATAGGGATTTCTTAATGTATCAGACGTGTCGCTCTCCCGAAGGACACCGGGACGGTGTGAGGAAGCGTTCGTTGTGACCGAAGAGTCTCCCACTCGGTGGAAGAGATGCTTCGCTACGCTCAGCATGACATTGATTCGATTTTCAGATTGAAAAAGGTGTTGACTTTTAGAAAGCCCTGGCGATTTTCATACAAGTGCTTGAAATTTACCCCGTTTTCCCATACACTAAGGATAGCAATTTTACGGGAAACCTCTTGTTCAAGGGGAATCATTTGTCGCTAAGGGTTATTGGCTGCCAAAGCCTGAAATGGAGATAAATATGAAAACCATAAAAGTACTTGGGCATAGTGATGAAGCGCTGAAGAATAATGTCGGGTTTGGAGAAGGGCTCAGTAACTTTTCAGTGTCCGATGCCGTTCTATTTGCAACGGACCGTGCATCAGCCACCCCGCAAGTGATAAAGGACTTGCAGGATGATGACATCGTCGAGTTGATCTTCGAGGACAATATCCATCGTTGGGTCACAGTGGCCGAACTCGAGGAGCAATTCAAATATCAAATCTCGCGCGGATCGGAGCCGGGTGTTATAGAAATCCCGGGCCGTCTGCCGTCGGGGGATACCTCTCGCGGGGCCACCTCCTGGGTGTTGAAGGGGCTGCGCGTGCTCAAATTCGATCCTGTGGAGAAAACCGTCGAAGGGCTGATCAAAAAATTCGACGAAGAGAAGCTCATGCCCAAACCGGGACTGTTCCGCTTTGCCGAGAAACTCGATAAACGTGGTGAAGCGCTCAACAAACCCGAAATCAAAGTAAGTAAACCGGTATTGCTCTTCATCCACGGAACATTTTCGAGCATTGAAAACGGGTTTGGCAGCTTGCGCCCGGAGGTCTGGGCCAGGCTGCAGGGAAAATACGGTGAGCAGATCTTCGGCTTCAACCACCGCACCCTGTCCGAGAGCCCGATCCAGAACACATTGGAACTGGTAGAAAAACTCCCCGAAAAAGCCATACTGCACCTGGTGACGCACTCGCGCGGCGGTCTGATCGGTGAACTGCTGTGTCGCAGCGGCAGAACCGGGACGCAGGCGCTGTTCGACGAAGATGACGAGAACTTGATGGCCGAGGACAAAGCCGATCTGGTCAAACTCTCCAGCCTGCTGAAGGAAAAGAACATCAAGGTGGAGAGGTTTGTGCGCGTGGCCTGCCCGGCGCGCGGGACCACGCTGGCTTCCAAACGCGTGGACCGCTGGCTGGAGATCATCGTCAACGTTATTGCGAAAGTCCTGCCGCCCGGTCCGGGCAACATCTTTGGCGTACTGGCCGACCTGTTGCTTGAACTGAAAAAACAAAGCGCCAACCCGGAGGCCATCCCCGGGCTGGCCGCGATGGACCCCGAATCGAACTTCATCCGGATGATCAACCGCGAGGACGTGAAAGTCAAAGCCGACCTGACCGTAATCGCGGGAGATGTCGAAAAGAACAACCTGGCAGGCCGGCTGGCAATCTTCTTCACCGACCTGTTCTACACCGACGAACACGACCTGGTGGTGCAAACCCCGGCCATGTATGGCGGCTCCGCACGGGAGGCAGGACGCTATTTCTTCGACAAAGGCGCGGACGTCAACCACTTCAACTATTTCTCCAACCAGAAGACGGCGGAAAAGCTGGGTGAAGCTTTGCTGGACGAACCCGAAACCCTGAGCGCACAGGGTTTCAGACCGATCCAGGAAGCCTACGTCAGAGCCATCCCGGATGTGGAGATCACGGCGC
>JBAVJG010000639.1:0-1794 GCA_049687655.1 Anaerolineales bacterium
CGCGGCGCCTTCATCCAGGTATATTTGTCTTCGACGTTCAGATAGTTGTAGGGCGGTTCTGGCCCTGTGTAGTTCGGGCGGGTCTCACCGTCGTAAGGATGCAATCCCTTCGATTCGTCGTCGTACTCGTACCACGAGTGCGCGACGTGTTCGGTGATCTTAGTTTGGTCCACAGGGTAAACCTGCGAGAGGTCTTTGCCAAGGATATATCCGGATGGCAGCCATTGCGAACCATCTTCTTCGGGGAAGTCGCCATAGGACATGAAGTTGCCGTCGCCGCCGCCGATGCCGGCCCATTCCAGATAGAACGGGGCCACGGCCAGCACGTCGGGCAGATACACTTTGTCTACGAAGGCCTTGGCTCTGCCGAACAGGTCCAGGAGCATAGCGATGGTGTCGGCGTTGATGGCTGCCTGACTGGTCGGGTCGATGGGCGTAGCCATACCGCCGGCCAGGTAGGTCTGTAAGTGCGGATTCTTGCTGCCGAGCAGGGCGTGGGCGCGGATTACGTCGCGCTGCCAGTCCAATGCCTCCAGGTAGTGGGCAACGGCCATCAGATTGGCTTCAGGCGGAAGCTTGTAAGCCGGGTGTCCCCAATAGGCGTTGCCGAATGGGCCAAGTTGTCCGCTATTGACGTAGGCGCCAAGCCTGTCCGCCACTCCCTGGAAATAGTCGGTGCTGGATTTGGGCCAATCGGAGATGGATTGGGCTAATTCGGAGGTCGCGGCGGGGTCAGCGTCAAGGGCGCTGACGACATCCACCCAATCCAGTGCGTGCAGGTGATAGAAGTGAATAACGTGATCCTGTACGTACTGAATGCCTTCAAGGATATTGCGCAGAATGCGCGCATTGTTCGGGATTTTCACCCCGAGGGCGTCTTCGACAGCTCGCACGGAGCTGAGTGCGTGTACAGTCGTTCAGACACCGCAGATACGCTGGGTCAAGGCCCATGCTTCGCGGGGATCGCGTCCTTTAAGAATGAGTTCGATCCCGCGGAACATGGTGCTGGAAGCCCAGGCTTCCGACACCGCACCGCCGTCCACCTGGACTTCGATGCGCAGGTGGCCTTCGATGCGCGTGATGGGGTCAATTGCTATTCGTGCCATAGAGTTGCCTCCTTATTTGGGAGTTGAAACAAGTAAATAGATTATTGAGCAGTTTCGGCTTTAGGGAAGAGCCGGAAGTAACGGACGACGATGCCATAGACCAGGAACCCGGCAGCGATCAAACCGACCGTGACCATGATCTCGATCCAGGAGGGGAAGTACCCAACCGGGTTTGGTTCCGCCAACCCCACCCACGAGATCATCAGCCTGTTGATGAAGGTGCCCATCAGAGCGAACACGCCTGCCCAGAACGGCCCCGCCGAGTGCCCGACCAGTTTGGAAAGCAAGATGGCCAAGGGCAGCAACACGCCCAGGCCAAGCTCTAGCCAGGCGATGAAGGCGAAAGCGTCTGCCTGGAATAGCAGATGCAGTTTGCCCGCGCCCATCAGATCGCCAAATTTTATCGCGGCGTACAGCAATAGGTTCAGGCTCATGGCCTGGCCTAATCTGCGAAACAGGTCGCGATTCATGGGAACCTTCAAGGCGCGCCAGACTAGCGTGATAGCGATAGCTGCCGTTCCGAGACCAGTGTAAATGGCTTGGAAATAGAACAACAACGGCAGGGCTGGGGACCACCACAGTGGATGCAGTTTGTGCTGCATCAGCAGAAACATGGAACCCAGCGAGGATTGGTGCAGCATGGAGAAGACCACACCAGCACCGGCGATCCAGAAGATGCCGCGGTTGA
>JBAVJG010000640.1:0-3429 GCA_049687655.1 Anaerolineales bacterium
GGCAATATTAGCTCACCAGATCACATCCTAGGATTATTTAATGTTTAAAAAAGTGCCAAAAATAAGAGCATCGAACTATGCAGTTTGCTGCTCTTATTCACAGGACTTACGCAAAAATATGGAGGAAGCCCGAAAATAAGGGAGACGTGATGCGCACGTCTCCCTTATTTTCGGCATCTCTTCGCAATGTGCGTAAGTCTTAATTCTTATGCTATTGTGAAAGTCTGACATTAAAAAGGATTTTGTTCGGTAAAAATTACATTATCATACCCAAGCGCCTGGAAAAAGCGGAATAGATAATTCTCGGCATTCGTCTGTGCTTGCTGCAAAATACCATCTTCCAAAGCAGCCCGGCGAATTTCATCTTCAGCCGTCTGGCGGGCCAAGGTTTCCAAATCCTGAACCCCCTGGCTCAAAAAGCCCGTCTCACGGTCGTAAACATACGATTTCTGGTTGTCCAGTGTGGCGATGAATATTTCTGATGGTGGCAGGGTTACGTACAAAACACCGTTTTCGAGACGCAATTGATCCGGGCCAATCTTTTCCATATCGATCCCAGCGATGACCACACCGTGCGCCACGAAGAGCACACGGTCACCGAACAGGAAATCAAAGGTGCCCTGACCGATCTCAGCGGTGATAACTTTCTCAATGCTATATTGAATGGTTTCCAAACGTGCCAGTGCACGCACTTCGTTGATATAGGTCACCGGATCAGGGATAATGGTGGGGGTGGGATGTAATAAATCCGCCACCTGGGTTTGCAAGCCTTCATTCGCCTGTTGGAACTGGTTGAATGGCCCCGAGGCAGCATTTGCAGCCGCCTGTGCGCTATCGCGGACCGTTTGTACGATAAAATAAGCTGCAACGACCACAGCTAGGAGAACAAGGAGGGAGAGCCAGTTTTGTTTCATAGCTCCATTATAAGCACATTTTCTGTGCCAATATTACTTGATTACACAATTTCTACGAATTTATTATAGAATTAACATACTCGGAAGGAATTTATGACCAGCCTGGGAAAACGACTATTTTGCAGTTTGATGCTGTTTTTACTGACAGCCTGCAGTCTGACGATAAACAGCGCTTCGGAAAGTACGCCCGATCCTGTATCATCTACGCAAGAGGCTCTCGCTATGGAAACAGCTCTGGCAGTTGCGGCTGCGACCGCTGATATTCCTCGCGCAACGCCCACCTCTGCGCCTCCAGGCACGGTAGCGAATCCACTAGTTGTTGCTCTGCCGCCGGGCAGCGCTTCAGATGGGACTCGTGTGGAGGCCGGTAAAGCTTTCGCCGAACAGCTTTCCGAAGTGACCGGTTACACTTTTGTAGTGGTAGCGCCTGAATCCTATGCAAAACTGGTCCAGGCCATGGGACAGGGGAACGCGCATGTTGCGGTCCTGTCGGCTTATGCCTATGGGCTGGCATATAAGCAGGGCTTCGCCAATGCCGCCTTTGCCAGAGTCAGGTTGGGGGAAAAGGCCTACGGGGCGCAATTCATCGCTCGCACGGATGCAGGCTTCCAGTCCTATTTTGATGCGCATACAGGGGAGAATCGAGGGGACGCGGCTACCGCCCTGTCTCAGTTCCGTGATAAAAAGCCCTGCTGGCCCGATGAGATTTCCCCGTCCGGGTACGTTATTCCAGCCGGGATCCTGGCCCACAACGATATTCCCCTGCGCACTGCCGCCATCTTGCAGGGACAGCCAACCGTGGTGAGGGCAGTATATGTGGGCGGTATTTGCGATTTTGGCGCCACCTACATCGACGCGCGCGCCTTTCCGGCTGTATTGGATGAGTACCCGGATGTGCTGGATGAAGTCAAAATAATCTGGCGCGTTGCTCCCATTATCCCTTATGAAGTTCTTGCTATCGCTCAAAATTTGCCACCGGAGATCGAACAAGCCATCAGAGACGCACTTTTCCGAATAACAGGCATGCAAGCCGGAAGACAGGTATTGGGACAGGCTTATGGGATCGAGGAATGGGAGCGCATTACAGACGCGTTTTATCAGGAATTTCTCCTGTATCTGGATGATTCCGGGGTTGATTTGGAAAGTCTTGTAAATTAATAAACTTTGAAAGTTTAGGGAGAATGAACATTATTACAAAATGGCACTTGCTCACCTTGCATTTTTGTAATATCATGAAGGCTGTTAGGGGAAACTTCCCCAATTATCCCAAATCTTCTGAGAGGAGAAGAAATGAACAAACGCTTTACATATCTGTTATTTGCTTTAGTTGCAGCTTTGGCCCTGGTGCTTTCTGCCTGTGGCCCACAAGCGACTGAAGCCCCTGCTGCTCCTGAGCCAACAATGGCTCCCGAGCCCACCACAGCGCCCGAACCTACCATGGCGCCGACCGAAGAGCCCATGCCAGAGCTTGGTTCACCCGAAAATCCGATCAAAGTTCTCTTCGTCCCATCTGTGGACGTAGACTTCATGATCTCGAGCGGTGACCTGATCTCTCAGGCTTTGACCGATGCCACCGGCTACACCTTCGAAGTCAGTGTACCCACCTCTTACGCTGCAACAATTGAGGAAATGTGCGCTTCTCCTGAAGACACCATCGGCTTCATCCCGGCCCTCGGCTACGTGCTCGCCAACCAGTTATGCGGTGTACAGCCTGGCCTGGCCGCTGAGCGCTTTGGCTGGAATGTGTATTGGACTGGCTTCTTTGTCGCCCGTGACAGCGAATACCAATCGCTAGAAGATCTGGCTGGCGCAACCTGGGCCTACCCGGATGCCGGCTCCACCTCAGGCTACCTGTATCCTTCATCCATCTTTGCTGACATGGGGCTTGAAGTTGGTGAAACCATCGAAGCCGGCGGTCACCCGCAAGCTGTACTTGCTGTGTACAACGGCCAAGCCGATGTCGCCACTGCTTTCTTCAGCCCGCCATTGCTGCCAGAAGGTACTTGGGCGATGAGCGATTCTCCTGATGTGCCAGATGATGTCGTAGACTCCTGTGCCCCCGATGCAGATGGCAGATTGTTCTGCGGTGACTACCGCGTGCTGGATGCCCGTTCAGCCGTTTCAGGCGATGCCCCTGATATCGTGCAGCAGGTTCGTATTTTGGACATCTCCAAGGAAATCCCGAATGACACTATGTCCTTCTCACCCGATTTCCCAGATGACCTGAAACAGGAAATAATCGATGCAGTCGCCGCCTTTGTCGATCCTGAGAACGAAGCCTGCGCAAACTCCCTCTGCAATGAGAATTTCTACAACTGGACCGCAGTCGGCCCGATCGCAGATGAGAACTTCGACGGTGTCCGCATTCTGGTTGCCCAACAGGGTATCACTCTTGAAAATCTTGGTGAGTAACATTTGATGCTTTTCCATACCTTGCCCCAGGGATCCCTGGGGCAAGATTTAATTTAGACATTATTCATTTTTTATATTTATAGGAGTTACGCAATTGAATGGG
>JBAVJG010000641.1:0-3696 GCA_049687655.1 Anaerolineales bacterium
CAATCTGGTAATCGGCACCAGGAGAACCGGTTGCATCTGCTACAACAACAACCCTGTATCCCAAATCGATCAATCCCAGCGCCGAGTGCGTGATACAGACGTCCGTTTCGTAGCCGATGAGCACAGCAGTTTTGCGCTGTGTCCTTTGGACAGCTTCGAGAATGTCGGGCTGAGCAGCGAGGCCGAATGTCATTTTGTCATAGATTTTTGTGTCCGGTGGCAGGAGTTCCGCAATTTCGCCTGACACGCTCCCATTCCGGGGAACATCTTCAGCAGTGACGATCAGCGGCACCTTCAACCAGTTTGCCACCTTGATCACCCAGCACATCCGCTGCAAGAGTGCTTTGCCACCATCCGCGGATTCTTTTTGCATGAAGGAAGGTTGAATGTCAATCGCGATGAGCAAAGAGTCGTTTACTTCGAGGAGAACTGAATCAGACATTTATATCGTGATCTACTGAATTTTCAAAGATGAGGTATCCTTGCACAGGCAGGCATGACTTCTGCTGCCGTTACCATCCTTTTCAAGAGGCATAACATTTGAAAAACAACCAACGAAATCTACGCTTCATTGGCATAATTACCTCAGTTATTATAATCCTGAGCACCGGATTACCATCAAGCGTACCTGTCCACGCGCAAACCCAAACAACTTTCACGAATCTTGATTTGTATGCCAACATCGAAACTGTCGGTATTGTCGTCAGCGGGCAGAACCTTCCCTCTTCCGCAGAGTTGATGTATCGACAGGGAAACGATTCCGAATGGAAACATGGGCATCCACTCATGAACATCGAGGAGAAGCACCTGGTTGGCAGCTTGTTCGAGCTTACCGAATCTACGGCGTATGAAGTCAAAGTCACAGACGGGATAAATGAGATCGGTGGCTTAATCACCACCCAGCCGGAACAACTCCAACTCACACCGTCAAAAGTGCTGTACGTGGATGATGACGCCGCGCCCGGGGGAGATGGTTCTGCCATAGCACCTTTTCAAACCATACAAGCGGGTGTCAATTTTGCCACACCAGGGACACAGGTACTGGTCGCTGACGGGATCTATCGCGAGGAAGTTAACCTCCCGGCATCAGGCACAGAAAACAATTGGATACAAATCAAAGCAGCAGGACAAAACACCATCCTTGACGGATCCAGACAGCTTTCTGGAGACATATGGCATCACAGTAGATATAGAAATATATGGTACACCCGCGTTGTCACGATCTTCCAATATCTTGCTCGTGACGGTGAACGATTTTACAGATTTGAGACTCTTGCCGATCTTGTCAACACCCGCACTTACGGAAACACAGTATTAAAAGAAGGCTGGTATTTTGACCCTGAAACGCTGCAACTCTATGTACGCAGCACAGACGACCCATCCAACCATACCTGGCAATTGCCCATGCTCAACCAGGCCTTCAGCGCAAGAGGGCAAAACTGGCTCTGGATCGAAGGCTTTGAAGTCCGCTACTATGGCACTACGACCAGCAGTTGCGGTGTCTGCATGACGGATGTATCCCACGTAGTTATCCGCAAAAACAGAATTCATCACCTCCAGATTGGTGTTTTTATCAAATGGTTTGGAGGGCCCAATCAAGGTAATGACACACGCATCGAATACAACGAGATCTATGACTCGCCCGTCGACGAATGGCCCTGGGAAGCGGTCAAAAGCACATCCATGGAAGGTACAGCCATCCTCCTCAGGGGACATGCTGGAACGATTGTGCGCGGCAATGAGATCCACAATTACTTTAACGGCATATATACCGGCTCATCCGGCGATCCCCATAATTTTGAATTGGCGCTGGATGTCGACGTATATGATAACTACATCCACCGCATAGGCGATGATGCCTTTGAACCAGAAGGTGCTTGCGTAAACCATCGCTTTCGAGAGAACATTGTAGAGCATGCCTTCGCAGGCCTGTCCCTGGCCCCAGTTACCAAAGGACCTGTCTGGGCACTGCGCACCTTGTACGCCAATTACACAGGTCGGGCGCTAAAGGTGGACCAGAAATCTGACGGAATTGCGCTCGTTTACCATAATACCTTCTGGTCCGATAAAAAAAACATCAACGCCATCGACCTGATCAGCCCGGCCTTCAACATCGTAATGCGCAACAATATTTTCCATAGCAATGGCTACTTGATCAAAGAAGTTCCAACTGACTCCACGGGGAACGATTGGGACAACAACAATTTGCACACGACAAAAAGCCTTTTCAGTCCGCATTTCAAATGGGATAACATCGATTATTACAATATCAAAGCGTTCTGCAATGCTACCGGCCTGGAATGCAACAGCTATACCGATGACCCCGGTCTTAGCGATCCCAAACAAGGTCTCTTCACCCTGCAAGCGACCAGTCCTAATATTGACCGGGGCATCCTGATCCCCGGCATAAACGATACCTATACGGGAAAAGCACCCGACAATGGTGCGTATGAGTACAACCTTTTCAACACAATACCTACAGTTGCATCTATCGCTGTTACAGATGAAAATCCTACAGGAGCTGCCAATGTGAAATTCAGGGTGACCTTCACGGAACCTGTCATGGGCGTAGGATTTCTGCCTCCCTTTCATGGGTTTCACGTGGCCACAAATCCCGAGATACCTGCAGCCGCTATCAAGGATGTCACGCCTGTCTCTGATACGATTTACGATATAACTGTCAGTACCGGCGGCCAGGATGGGAGTATCCGTCTGGATGTCATAGACGATAATTCCATCTTCGGACAGGGGCAGATTCCGCTTGGTGGAATAGAAACAGGTGACGGGACTTTCACAACCGGTGAATTCTACATCTTAGACAAAACGCCTCCCAGCGTGACCCAAAGCCTGCCCCTCGACCCCAATCCGACTCGCGCCGTCAGCATAAACTTTGCGGTTAAATTCTCTGAACCCGTAAATGGTGTGGACAAGAGCGACTTTTCGTTGAGCACCAATGGTACGCTCAACCAGACCAGCATCGTCAGCGTTATAGGCGCCGGGGACATCTACACTGTTACTGTTGAAGCAAACGAAGGAGAAGGAAGCCTGCGCTTGAACGTGTTAGACAATGACAGCATTGTTGACATCATGGGACATCCGCTTGGAGGGATTGGAGGGGGCAACGGGGAGTACACATCCGGTACAGACTACATTATTGCAAAAACCAGCCTCATACAGAACGTGAAAATTCTCTATTCCGTTGGCAAATATGATGGCTGGATCCGTGAATCCCGCCCGGATAGTGAACAGGGCAACAAGAAAAACGCCCATGAGGATGTCCTCTATCTTGGCAGCGATGCAAGCAATCGCCAATATCGCACCATCCTGCACTTTGATGTCTCCTCTTTGCCTGATGATATCTTTATTTCAAAAGTCTTACTGCTGATCAAAAAGAAGGACGTAATAGGGATAGACCCTTTTACAGTCCTGCCAAATGCCCTTGTTGACATTCATTCCGAGGCTTTCGGGTCATTTGGTCCATTCACCATTAAGGGCTTGCAAAAATCCGATTTTCAGGCGCCAGCCAGTATCGAGGCTGTGGGCGTGATCGAAAACAAGCTGCTAAGAGAGCAGTATCTGGCCTGGTTGGATAGCGCAGCTTTTCCATACATTGCACAGGCTGACTCAATCCAATTACGCCTGCGATTTAACACAGGAAACAATATTCCTCCGTTAACAGGCTATCTGGAATTCTAC
>JBAVJG010000642.1:0-2127 GCA_049687655.1 Anaerolineales bacterium
CACCCCGAATTGACCGGCCGCGAAAACATCTACATGAACGGCGCCATCCTGGGCATGAAACGTGCCGAGATCGAAAACAAGTTCGATGAGATCGTGGCTTTCTCTGAAGTGGAGCAATTCATCGACACGCCCGTCAAACGCTATTCTTCCGGCATGTACCTGCGCCTGGCTTTTGCGGTCGCGGCGCATCTCGAGCCCGAAATCCTGGTTGTGGACGAAGTTCTCGCCGTCGGTGATGCCGAGTTTCAGAAGAAATGCCTGGGCAAGATGGGCGACGTGGCGCAGCAAGGACGCACCGTTCTCTTCGTCAGCCACAATATGTCCGCCATTTTGCGCCTGACCGAGGAAGCTATCGTGCTGGATAAGGGACGACTACTTATGCGCGGCCCCACCCAGCAGGCTGTAGACTATTACCTGTCATCGGGCCAGGCGCAGGCCGGGGAACGCATCTGGGACGCGGACGAAGTGCCTGCTTCCGCTTCACCATTTTTCCCCGTTTCCCTGCGACTCAAAGACCCGCGCGGCAAAGTGGTCGATACAGCCCGTTCAACCGAACCACTGACCGTTGAAATGGAATACCAACTGACTGCGCCCATCACTGGCTTGCGCGTTGGCATTTATCTGAGCACCATGCGCGGCGAGTACATCATTACATCCTTCGATGTGGACGATGGCCAAAAATACGAGAAATTTGGCTCACGCGATGCAGGACACTACATCAGCCGAGCTACCCTGCCCGCAGACCTGTTCAATGAAGGCCGCTATATACTGGGCGTCAACGCCAGTTCCTTCGGTGTGCGTCGTTATTTCATGGATGAAAATGTCCTGGCTTTCAACATGGACATCTCCGGTGCTCCTGGCACCCAATGGGCCGAACCGCGCCAGGGACCTATCCGTCCGCGGCTTGATTGGAACATCGAAAAAGTCAAATAAGTTTTACAGGTCTAACAAGTCTGACAAGTCAACTTGATAGACCTATCAGACTCTTTAGACTTGTCAGACCTATTATGAACTCCACTCTCAAATCCATCCTCGGTTCTATCCCTTACACTGCTGACCTGTACGATACTCTTCGTAAGAGCCGTCCGCGTACACGCTACAACCTGGAGCAGTTGTCTGCGCATGTACCTGCCGCTGTCGAGCAGGTGCGTCCGTTTGCAGAGAAAGCTTCAAAAGGGAAGAAGTTGCTGTTATTCGCAACTTTGCATTACTGGGTCGAGCAGGCCGCCATGATAGGTCTGACCTTGCGCGGCATGGGACATGATGTCACGATTGCATACCTGCCCTACAGCGACTGGCGGATGGAACTCAATCCCTTCGATCTGCGACGACAGGATTTGTATACTAGCCGCGTGCTGGCTCCGATGGATGATCTGGTGAAATCTGTGTCACTACTCGAAACGCGTAAGGCAACCTCTCTGCCTGAGGAGTTGGAAAAGGCCGTCGAAACGGCCTCCGCTTTCGATACGATGTACACGCTCCAGGTGGAGGATTTTGACCGGGAATCCGAGTTATACAGATTGAGGCTGAGGATGAACCGCACAGCTGCTTTAACAGCGCTGGTTTTATTGCAGGAACAGCAACCGGAAGCGGTCCTTGTCCCGAATGGACTGGTCACAGAACTGGGCATATTCTATCAGGTGGCTCGTCATCTGGCTTTGCAGACTGTCACCTACGAGTTCAACGACAAACGCGAGCAGATCTGGCTCTCCCAGAATGACATCGTCATGCACCAGAACACGGATGCGCTCTGGGCCGCGCGCGGCGAGATCCCGTTGACTGATGCCGAGCGCGAAGAAATAGCTGCGCTGGAGGATGCCCGGACGAGCGCCAAGAAGTATGGCAAAGGCACGCGCTTTTGGCAAGATGTAGCTTCGATGGGCGGCGAGCAGTTACGGACAACGCTGGGCCTGGATGGACGCCCGGTAGCGCTGCTGGCAACCAATGTGCTGGGCGACAGCCTGACGCTGGGACGTAACGCTTTTGCCTCCTCAATGGCCGAGTGGATCGCGAAAACAGTGCAATATTTTGCAAAGCGTGAGGATGTGCAATTGGTGGTGCGCGTGCATCCCGGCGAGCGTCTGATGAAGGGGCCCTCGATGCTGAGTGTGATCGAGCGTGCCGTAC
>JBAVJG010000643.1:0-5372 GCA_049687655.1 Anaerolineales bacterium
GAACAGGCCCTGCGCTGGCTTGAAGCCCTCCAAACGGGCGATATTGCCTCTGCACACCTGTTTGCCCGCCCTGAAGCCGTAGAGCGCGTTACCGCATCCCCGAAAGGGGGATCGTCCTCATTTGTGCCTTACTTTATCTATCGCGACCCACGCGATGTGGCCGTTTCACACGTTTTTTACGTCACCGAGATGGAACCGAGCCACGTTCACCATGCTTACTACAAGTCTCAGCCTGATTTTGACGCCCGGCTCAAGGTTAGTATTTTAGGACGCCCCGACACTGAGATCGAATTTCCTGACATCGCCGGACGCTTCGCCCCCTATCTTGGTTGGCTGGATCAGCCATCTGTGATGAAAATCCATTTTGAAGACTTGATCCAGGATTGCGGCGGGACTCTCAATCGCATCATCGAACATTTCCTGGCGCGTGTCCCGCTTCGGACTCCCCGAGAACTGCTGCTCGAATCCCTGGAAACGTCTATCAGCCCGGACAAATCCCCAACTTTCCGTTCTGGAAAGACCGGGGAATGGAAAAAACACTTTACCGACGAGCATAAGAAAATCTTCAAAGATGTGGCAGGGGATTTATTGATAAGATTAGGGTATGAAGAGAATAATGATTGGTAACAATGTAGGCAGGTACACAGAGAAACAAGTTACATGTGTACCCTTTTACCTGTGTACCTGCATGCTTGTTTACCTGCCTTCATGAACTGCTCCCTCGTCATCCGCGCCTATAACGAAGCCCAGCACCTGCCGCGCCTGCTGGACGGGATTCAGCAACAGACTGTCAGGGATGTGGAGATCATCCTCGTCGATTCTGGCTCCACCGATAATACCGTTCCCATTGCAGAATCCTATGGCGCGCAGGTAGTGAGAATCCCGTCAGACGAGTTTACGTTTGGGCGCTCTCTCAATTTTGGGGTCCAGGGGGCGACGCGAGAGTTGGTGGTCATTGCCAGCGCGCATGTCTATCCCGTCTATCCCGATTGGCTGGAATGTCTCTTGAGACCATTTGCTGATGAAGAGGTGGCGCTGGTCTACGGCAAACAACGCGGTATGAAGACATCGAGGTTCTCCGAACATCAAATCTTCCGCCAGTGGTTCCCGGATGTGGACGTGGCGAGGCAGGGCAGTCCCTTTTGCAACAACGCCAATGCCGCCATCCGGCGCTCGCTGTGGGAAGAGCATCCCTACGATGAAACCCTGACCGGATTGGAAGACCTGGCCTGGGCCAAGTGGGCACAGGGGAAGGATTATAACGTTTCGTACGCGGCACACGCCGAGATCATCCACATCCACAACGAGATGCCCCGTGGCATCTACAATCGCTACCGCCGCGAAGCAATGGCCTTCAAACGCATTTTCCCCGAGTCACATTTCAACGTGTATGATCTCGCCCGCCTGACCGCCACCAATATCCTGAGTGACCTGTTCCATGCGGCACGCCAGCGTGTGTTTTGGAAGAGTTTTTCGTCTGTTTTCTGGTTCCGCTTCAATCAGTTCTGGGGAACGTATCAGGGTTACCGCCAGTCGGGACCGGTCACGCAGCACTTGCGGCAGACGTTTTATTATCCCCATTGGAGTGCGGGAACGACTGATAAGCGAGATGTCGAGCCAATTCGGTATAATCGGTGAATATTTGCATCATATACACATTTTTTATCTCTATCGGTAGAGGCATTTGATGAACAAATCATTGAGCCGGCGCGACTTTCTAAAATTGCTGGCTGCGGTTCCGCCAGGTTATTATCTGTCAAGGTTACTTCAGGAATCCGGCCACATCATGCAAAACTCGGGGGAGAAAAATGTCCTTATTGTTGTTTTTGACACCTGGTCTGCCAAAAATGTCCCATTCCTGGGCTATGCACGCGAGACTACGCCCAATCTATCTAGGGTTGCAGACCGGGCGACTTTCTATCACAACCATTATGCCGGTGGTAACTGGACGACTCCCGGCACAGCGACGCTTCTGACTGGTACATATCCCTGGACACATCGCGCTTTCAGTCAGAGTGATTTTGTAGCGAAGGATAAAGAAAAACACAATATTTTTAATACTTTCGAGGGATATTATCGCCTTGGCTATTCCCATAATTCGATCGCCGACAGATTCCTGCATCAATTTTCAGAAGATATCGAACTTGTCATTCCCCAGAAGAAATTATTCACAACCAATGCTTTATCCTTCGACAGGCTCTTCCCCTGGGATGGGGACATTGCCTCACTGACCTGGGACAGAATCGCAGCCAGGAGCGAAGAGGGATATTCTTATTCTTTGTTCTTCTCCCATTTTTATGAGAAATATGAAATGAATATCGCGGACGAGTTGTTGAAGGATTTTCCTAGAGGCATACCACATACCGGCGATGACGATTACTTTTTACTGGAAGACGGAATTTCCCGGATGATTTCTCAATTCCCAAGGAATCCACAACCATTTTTTGGTTATTTCCATTTCTTGCCGCCGCATCGTCCCTATTTTACACGCCAGGATTTTGTAAATGCCTTTGCGGATGATGGTGTTGGATACTATATCGAAAAACCGAAACATCCTCTGTTCAGCCAGGCAGAAAATGATAAACCGTTGAACTTGGATTATCAGGCTGAACAACGGCAGCTTTACGATGAATTTATTCTATATGTGGATGAACAGTTCGGTCGACTTTTTAATTTTATGGAAGAGAGCGGATTGTTGGAAAATACTTGGGTTGTGGTCACATCCGATCACGGTGAGTTGTTCGAACGAGGTATCTTTGGTCATCGCACCCCTGTTTTATACCAACCTGTGATACAGATTCCCCTGATCATATTTGAACCCGGCCAGACGCAGAGACGCGATATTTTCACACCGACCAGCGCCGTCGATGTTCTTCCGACCATGCTAAAGGTGACGGGCCAGCCAATCCCTGATTGGGCTGAAGGACAGGTAGTATCTCCGTTCGCGGAAACTCCTCCTGATCCTGACAGAAGCATATTCGCGCTTGAAGCGACGGATAGCAAAGACACCGAACCCTTGAATCCGGCCACGGTCATGCTGGTGAAAGGGAAGTACAAGCTGACATACTATTTTGGGTATCAAGAAATCGCGGAAACGGGACCATTCTTCGAGTTATTTGATCTTGAAGAGGACCCGGAAGAACTGAATAATATCTACGCACCCGATTCGGAAATTGTACTCGCACTACAAAATGAATTGCTTGAAAAGATAAAAGAAGTTGATGCGCCGTACCGAAGCAGTTGATCGAAAGTCAGCCTCTCAATGACAAAACGATGTAGAGTCATGCCAATTCGGTCTAGTCGTTGAGCGTTTTCGACGTTGATGAATACAACCTTATGAGAGCAGCGCTCAGAATCAAGAGAATAAATCCCGGTGAAGTTGGGGCCTGGCTCCTTCCGGTTATCACCTTCTGGCTGGTGCTGGGGTTCGAAATCCCATATTCTTTCACCCGATATTTCCATCGATATGTGCTGATTGTGTTTCTCGGCGTATTGTTGCTTTTTTATCTATCATTTCAATTGAGGGGAAATCAAAGTGTTTTGGCCGCTTTTGGCCTGACCATGTTATTGTGCGCGTTGACGCTCTCGTACCTGTGGACTTCGGGATTTTCAGACAATTTCATCATCAGCGGGCTGCTACCCTATAAGGACGCCAAGAATTACTATCTGGGGTCAACTCTGCTCCTGAATGGTCTGCCGATCAGGGTTGCGGGACAGGCCTTGGGCAGACCATTGTTTCCGGGGTTTCTGTCTTCAATGCTCTTGCTGACAGGACAGGATTTGAAGATTACCCTGGCCATACTGGCCCAATTGGCAGGCATCGGGATTTATCTATCCGCGCGGCAGGTTCGTCAGGGTATGGGGGCACTGGCCGGGACGCTCTATATCACTTTTATGTATTTCTACTTTCAAATTGTTGCCGGGTACGCCCTGAGTGAATCGCTGGGTTTCATCGGCGGCTGTTTCGGGTTTGTATTGATCTGGCATGCTGCCCGTCATCGAAGGTGGTTTGATTTTCTACTCGGTGCCGGTCTTTTGATGGTGGCTGTCAGCGCTCGCGCTGGGGCTTTTCTCATCTTCCCGATGCTGGCATTATGGGCGGGCTGGGCCTTTCGCGGGTCAAAACGATATTCCTTACTGGTCCTCATCCTTGTTCTGACCATCCTGGCAGGTGGATACTTCATTGCCAATTCCGTTTATCCCCAATTGGTGGGCGTGCCGGAAGGATCGTCCTTCGGTAATTTTGCCTACACTATCTACGGGCAGGTGCGTGGTGGCTTGGGCTGGCATAGCGCCATAGACGAGCTTGGCACCCGAAACCCGTCCAGAGTGTATCAGGCCGTGTGGGAGGCTTTCCTTGCGACCCCCTCTGATTTTTTCAAAGGGACTGTAAAAGCATATGCGGATTTCATTCTCCCCGGCGATAGCAGTATCTTCGTGTTCGGGGCAAAAGATCACAATTACATCCTGGATCTGATCCTGTGGAGTTTGACAATCATCATCTTGCTGCGTGGCCTGTATCTGCTGATCTTCAGACTCCGCTCAGACATTTCGACCTTGCTACTGGCGGGATTTATCGGTATTTTCCTTTCGATCCCCTTCTTGCCTCCCATCGATGGCGGGATGCGCTTCTACGCCAGTAGCATGCCCTTCTTCTTTGTGTTGCTGGGGGTTGGCGTCAACCGCTTCACTGACCGTGACGAAGAGCCTGCTACCGCTAAAAATGGATTATCCTTACTGCGCTTCGGTTCCGTTATCCTGCTCACACTGACGGTTCTCCTGCCCCCCGTTACCCTGCGTGCCAGCTCAAGACCGGACCTGAATGAACCGCTTTGTTCTGCTGAACAACGGCCCTTTGCCATCGAGGTCAATTCGGGCTCGTATATCGATCTTGTGCTGGACAAAAATGTGTCTTGCGGCCTGGCCCCGAATATTTGCTATGAAGATTTCCTGAAGCACAACACCGAAATGTACATCGATGACTTTTATCAGCAACTGGATTCCCTGGCTTCAACCTCCCAGGCTGACATGCGTATCATTCCGACTATCAACCAGCTGGATGGTTACTTCCAATATTTTGTCATCACTGACAGCTCGGTGGTTGAAAGCTCATCCCAAAAATTGTTATCGGGCTGCGCCAGCCGCATTCAAACGGAAAATCAGCGCATCTTTTGGATTGAATCGATTTCAACTTCTAGCAAGTAATGGTTCTTTGGGAATTTCCGCCGTTCGCTGCGCGAAGACGCAGTGGTAGATACCCAGATTTGGGGGTGCGATCGCACGCTCGCACCCTCAAATCTGGGTATCTACCACTGCGTCTTCGCGCAGCGAACGGCGGAAATTCCCAAAGAACCATTACTTGCTAGAAGTTG
>JBAVJG010000644.1:0-5934 GCA_049687655.1 Anaerolineales bacterium
TGCCCACCCCTGTTTTCGGGTTTCCTTAAAAAAATTGCCTGAGTTTAACCCATACGTCCAGTGATATAGGACTCGGTCAGTTCCTGCTTGGGACGGGTGAACAGTTCATCAGTCACTGAGAATTCTATCAGTTCCCCCAACCAGAACAGGCCGGTTACATCCGAGATGCGCGCTGCCTGCTGCATGTTGTGCGTTACGATAACAACCGTATAATCTTTCTTGAGTTCAGCGATCAATTCCTCCACCTGCAGCGTTGCAATCGGGTCAAGCGCTGAGGTCGATTCATCCATCAAGATCACCTCCGGCTGCACCGCTACCACGCGCGCAATACACAGGCGTTGCTGTTGGCCGAGAGAAAGTCCCATTGCATTTTCAGTTAAGATATCTTTTACTTCATCCCACAAGGCCGCCTGACGCAGGCTTTGCTCGATGGTCTCTTCCAAGTCTGCTTTGTCGCTCGTTGTTCCCAGCACCCGTGGGCCAAAAGCCACGTTATCATAAATCGATTGTGGGAACGGGTTCGGTTTCTGGAACACCATCCCCACCCGTTGGCGCAGTTCGACCACATCCATATTCTCAGCGTAAATATTCTCGCCGTTCAGGGTAACCTTCCCCTCCACGCGCGTTCCACTGATCGTATCGTTCATGCGATTCAGACAGCGCAAAAATGTCGACTTGCCACATCCCGACGGGCCGATCAGCGCTGTCACCTTGTGCGGCATAATGTCCAGATTTATGTTCGAAAGAGCTTTCGATTGCCCGTAATAAAAGTTAAGATTTTGGATGGAGAAAACTGGATCGGTCATGGCCTGATTTTATCATCTTTGGACATGCGATATAATCTAGCCCGATGAGACTCCGCCCGCTTCTTACCGGATTGCTGCTTTTCCTCGTTATCTCGAGCGTTTCCTGCTCTTCCACATCTTCCGGTCAAACTTCCCAACAAGCGAATGCTTACATTGAAAACAAAGGCTCCGATACCATTGTCAATCTGGCACTGGCCTGGGCCGAATACTACCAAGGGGAGTATCCTGATGTCCGTATATCGGTAACAGGCGGCGGGTCCGGAACGGGAATCGCATCCCTGATCAATGGGACCGTGGATATCGCCAACGCTTCACGTCAAATTAAACAGGAGGAGATCGAAGAAGCCCAGTCTAACGGGATCGATCCAGTTGAATTCGTTATCGCACGTGACGCGATTGCCGTCATTGTCAATCCTGAAAACCCCGTGAACCAACTGACCCTGCAACAGATCTCTGACATGTACAGCGGAAAGATCAATAACTGGAGCGAGGTCGGCGGGGATGACAGGCCGATTGTACGCCTGTCGCGCGAGACCAACTCTGGCACGCACGTCTATTTTTTGGAGACCGTACTCAGGTTGAGTGACAAAGAAAACAAAACCCTGTTCTCAAGAGATACTTTGCTGTTACCTTCATCAGAAGGCATCATCGCTGAGGTGCGCCAGAATCCCAACGCCATCGGGTATGATGGTCTGGGCTATGTACCCCCCGATTTGAAGATGATCGCGATTGCAGAGGAAGCTGGCGGCGAGTACGTGCTGCCTGCGGTTGAAACTGTCAATGACGCCACGTATCCCATCGCCCGCGACCTTTATATGTACACGGCAGGCGAACCGACCGGTACGGTGAAGATTTACCTGGACTGGATCATCAACTCTGACGAGGCGCAAGGTATTGTCAAAGAGTTGGGATTTGTGCCTATTAAATAATGTCATTGCGAGGAGGGTGTAACCCGACGAAGCAATCTCCGATTAATGGGAGTTTGCCAGGCCGCCTTCGACGGCTCGCAATGACATATGAGCGAGAGTATGGAAAAAAACCTTAACTGGCTTGAATTTGTGATTACGCGTTTGATCAAAGCCTCTGGCTACTCAGCCATTGTCTTTGTGGCCCTCATATTTTTCTTCTTGTTACGCGAGGGCATTCCCACCCTGGGGGAAGTAGATCTCTCCAACCTGTTCAGCACCCGCTGGTATCCAATCGAAGATTACTTTGGTATTTTGCCGCTCATCACCGGCTCTCTGATCGTGACGATTGGCGCGGCCCTGATTGCCATCCCTTTCGGGATTGGGACGGCTATCTACATCTCTGAAATCGCCCCGCGCTGGATGCGTGAAATCTTAAAACCGCTGGTGGAACTGCTCGGCGGCCTGCCTTCTGTGGTGCTGGGCTTCCTGGGCATCCTGGTGCTCTCACCCTGGCTGCGAACTACACTGGACCTGCCAACTGGCCTGACCGCCTTTACCGGTTCACTGCTTTTGGGCGGAATCGCTATTCCAACCATTGTCTCGGTAGCGGAAGATGCGCTGGACACAGTTCCGCGTTCATATCGTGAGGGCGCGTGGGCAATAGGCGCCACGAAATGGCAGACCATCTGGCGTGTGACGTTACCTGCCGCTCGCTCCGGCGTGCTGACGGGCGTGATGCTCGGCATCGGTCGCGCCATCGGAGAGACGATGGCTGTCATGATGGTGACCGGTAATGCGCCCATTATGGCGCTCACGCCGGGCAGCCTGTTCTCCCCTGCCCGCACAATGACCGCTACCATCGCCGCCGAAATGGGCGAAGTGGCCAGCGGAAGCGTGCACTATCACGCCTTGTTTTTCATTGGCATGGTCCTGTTCCTGATCTCGCTGGCGGTCAACGTAGCGGCCTCATCGGTCGTCTTCCGGTCGAAGAAACGCGCCGAGAGGATATTGTCGTGAACCGCCACCTGTCCCAGCGCCTGGGTTTCTCTATGCTGACCTTGATCGCATTATTCACAGTTGTGCCAATCATAGGCGTGGTTATCTACATCTTCATACAGGGCAGCTCTGCCATTTCATGGGAATTCCTGACCGCTGTCCCACGCTCGGGCATGCGCGAAGGCGGCATCCTGCCTGCCATCATCGGAACGTTCTATCTGACAGTTGGCACAGCAATTTTCTCAGTTCCATTGGGAATTGCGGCAGCAATTTATTTGTCCGAATACGCTGCCGATAACACCTGGACACGGCTCATCCGCCTTGCAATCATCAACTTAGCTGGCATTCCATCCGTTGTTTACGGCCTGTTCGGGCTGGGATTGTTCGTCCTGTTCCTGAACTTCGGTACCAGCATCCTGGCCGCCTCATTGACACTCTCCATCATGACCCTGCCCGTCATCATCAGCACGGCCGAGGAAGCGCTGCGGGCGGTGCCGCAGGCCTTCCGCACGGTCAGCGTTTCGCTGGGCGCCACTCGCTGGCAGACCATCCGCCGCATCGTGCTACCCCAGGCCTTGCCCGGCATCCTGACAGGTGTCATCCTGGGCCTGGAACGTGCCGCAGGCGAGACCGCGCCAATCCTGTTCACGGGAGCGGCCTTTTTCCTGCCACGCCTGCCCGTGTCCGTATTCGATGCGACCATGGCGCTGCCTTATCACCTTTTCGTCATCTCGACACAAGTCCCGGAGATGCCCATCCAAATCCAATATGGCACCGCATTAGTGTTACTGGTATTCGTGCTGGGAATGAACCTGATTGCAACCTTCATCCGTTCGCGAGCCAGGTCACGGAGACAGTGGTAGGTATGAACAAAACCTTTCACCTGCTCTCGGTGGCGTCCCGCCGCAGAGGATGGCAACTAGAGCATTTATAAATGAACAAAATCGTTATCGAAAATTTAAGTCTGCAATACGCGGACGGCACCGAGTCGCTGCGGAATATCAGCATGGATGTGCCCGAGCATGCCATAACTGTCATGTTTGGACCGGCGGGCGGTGGCAAGTCTACATTGTTGCGTTGTTTGAACCGTCTCAACGATCTGACCGAAGTCAAAACGCTGTCCGGGCGTGTCATGTTGGATGGGGAAAATATCCTTGATTCCAAAACCGATACCATAGCGCTGCGTCGTAAGGTCGGCATGGTCTTTGCCCGCCCAGTTGTCCTTCCGATGAGCATTTCCCAAAATATCACCTACGGATTGGAACTGGCAGGTGAGAAACGGCGCTCGGTATTGTATGAAGCGGTAGACCGCAGTCTGAAGCTGGCCGCGTTGTGGGATGAAGTGAAAGACCGTTTAGACGACCCGGCCATCGCCCTCTCCGGCGGGCAACAACAACGTCTCTGTTTGGCACGATCCCTTGCACAGCAACCGGAAGTCATCTTACTCGATGAGCCAACCTCGGGGCTTGACCCCATCTCTACCGGAAAAGTCGAAGCTGCATTACAACAGTTGAAAAAAGACTTCACGATCATCCTCGTGCCCCACTCCGTGCAGCAGGCCGCGCGGACGGCTGACTATGCAGCTTTCTTCCTGCAGGGTGAACTTGTTGAATACGGTGAAGGATCAGAAATCTTCACCACCCCCCGGGAGCAGCGAACGGAAGATTATGTCACAGGCAGGTTTGGGTAAATGCACTTAGGGTATAATCCTTAACGAACCCTTAATCTATTCTTAGTTGGTTCTTAATAAACCGACGGTAAACTTTCGTTAGAGAAATCGAGATTACAAGCTTAGCTGATTTCCACGTTTATACAATTCATAGTTCCGGAGGAGCCTCATAATGTGGTTAATTTTTTTGGGCATATACTTGATCGTCATTGTCTTTTGGGGCATATTTCTCTGGTCAGCCCTGGTACTGGCCAAGAAAACAGACCGTGAAAGCGCATTACTCTAACATGCAATGACTACCCTCTGAAATTCTACAATTGTTTGTCTATGGTCAGCACAGAAACATAGAAAACTCTTCTCTTTCCCCATTTCTTTGAAGACACTACCCGCCGCACCGTGACGGCGGGTAGTTCTTTAATAGAATTGGTTGGTTTATCAAATTTCTTCAAGCAGATGATTTTCCTGAAAACCATAACATGTTGCTAATCTTAATTCTCGAATAGGTAACTAAAATTAAATAACGCAATTTGACTTTCAGGAGTAGAAAAATGGAGGTTCTTTGGGAATTTCCGCCGTTCACTGCGCAAAGACGCAGTGGTAGGTACCCAGATTTGGGGGTGCGAGCGTGCGTTCGCACCCCCAAATCTGGGTTTTTTCACGGAGAACCCTAGTGAGCCAAAATGGAACTGCAATATCAGAAACTGGAAAAAGAGATTCGCCTGATAAAGCTGATTGGCAAACTCGACATCGACGGGGTAAAAGCTGTGGAGTCCAACTCCTTATTGCATTGTGCGGGGAACCAAGTAAAAGTTATTGTTGATCTGTCTGCTTTGGAAATTCTCGAGGCAATTGGCATCGAACTGCTTATCTGGGCCGCCAGGGAGGTTTGGAGCAGAGGCGGGAGAATTGCGATTATCAATCCTGTATCCACCGTTGAGCAGGTGCTGGATCGAAATGGGATAAAAAATGGGCTCCGATCCACTCAAGTTTAGATATTGCAATTACTTATTTGTTGACAGAAAATGTAAGTCGAATACCAAATCCATAGCCTATTCAACAAATTCTATATACCTTCAATCATACAAAAAATACATCATTTTATTGTTAACCTAACGTTAAACTAATTTTCGTGTGGCCTTAATACCTGCCCGTTAACATAACCTTGTAAACTATAAAATTCTCATAAGGAGAAGAGAAAAAATGCGTAAGAATTTGTACGTCCTGTTTGCCACTTTCGTGCTCGCCAGCCTGGTTCTGGCTGCCTGCGGCGGTACCATTCAGACCCCTGCTCCGGCAGAACCCGCCACACCAGCTGAGCCTACAACTGCTCCCGCAGCGCCGGTCTCATCCGGAGACCCGATGTCGCTGTACGCCCCGGATGCGATATCCGGTGACATTGTGGTCGCAGGATCCTCCACTGTCTTCCCACTGGCCGAACGCATGATTGAACGCTTCGCTGAAGAAGGCTTCGACGGCAACGCCACCTACGACAGCATCGGCTCCGGCGCCGGCTTCGAACGCTTCTGCGTCAACGGCGAATCCGACATCTCCGGAG